>JAFUWX010000045.1 GCA_017471025.1 Bacteroidales bacterium | reverse complement strand
CTGCACAATATGCCGTCGCTGCCGGACCGGCCGGCGGAATTGGAGTCGGAAATCTTCCGGCTGTTGTTTGAATCTGCGGAAATTGCTACCTTTGCTCCGAAAGAGAAAGTAAAATACGAGAACGATATGACTACCGAACGAGACATACGGAATCAGATTGCCTATGCGCGGCAGGAAGGATGGGCTGAGGGACGGGAGGAAGGGCAGCAAGATGGCCTGAAAAAAGGGCTTGCCAAAGGACGGGCGGAAGGCGAAACGTCCAAGGCGGAGCAGGTCGCCCTTGCCATGCGTGAAGCGGGCGAGCCGGCGGAGAAGATCGCGCTTTATACCGGCCTGACCGTTGAGCAAGTCCAGGCCTTGTAAATATAAAAAGCCTGCGTGGCGCATGATTTAGCAGCAACTTCTCCGGATTGGCGAGAAGTTGCTGCTATGTTGTTTTGGAGGGAAAGCGTCCGAATAACTTGTCATTTTTCGAATAGGCAATCTGCCGTAGGACAGGCGTAGCGATAAAGCGCCGGCGCCCTTCTGATACGGTATATTTTGAAAATTATTGAAAATTATCTAAATTTGAGGACTGCTTGCCAGTATGCCAGACAAGAACAGATAACATTAACGCGATAATCATCTATGGCTGAATCAAGAAGATCCTTCCTCAAGAAGGCCGGTGTCGGAATCGCTGCCGTCACCATTCTGCCCAGGCACGTCTTCGGTGCCATGGGAGGTAACAAGAAATATGTGGCCCCGAGCGACCAACTTACCCGAGGCATCATCGGCGTGGGCGGCATCGGCATGTCCCCGCTCCATTTCGCCAGTGACGACAAATGCCGTCTGGTGGCCGTGTGCGACGTGGACCAGAACCACCTGGACCGTGCCGTCGAGGCCGGCAAGAAGTCGTTCGACACTACCCTGGCGGCCTACCATGACTGGCGGGACCTCGTACACGACCCCAACGTGGATATCGTCCATATCGCCACGCCGTCCCATTGGCACGGCATCCAGGCGGTGGAGGCGGCCCGCGCAGGCAAGGATATTTTCTGCGAGAAACCGATGACCCGCACCATCGGCGAAGGCCAGAAAGTGGTCGAAGCCGTGGCCCGCTACGGGCGGATCTTCCGGCTGGACACCTGGTTCCGTTTTAAGGACACCTTCTATGGCCTCGGCACCACCGTCGAGCCGCTGAAGAAGCTGGTGGACAGCGGTTTGCTCGGCTGGCCGCTGACCGTCCGCATCTCCGGCGCCACGGGTTTCGCCTGGAAATTCTTCTGGACAGGCAAGGAAGACCTGCAGCCCCAGCCCGTGCCCAAGGAGCTGGACTATGACATGTGGCTTGGCCCCGCGCCGTTCAAGCCCTATCATCCGCATCGCGTCCACCAGACCTTCCGCGGCTACTGGGACTACGAATCCGGCGGCCTGGGCGATATGGGTCAGCACTACATCGACCCGGTGCAATATATCCTCGGCAAGGACGACACCTTCCCCGTCCAGGTGGAGGTCGATGCCCCGCAGCAGCACCCGGATGCCGTAGGCACCTGGCGCAGCATTACCTACACTTACGAGGACGGCTGCAAGATCATCCTCGAAGGCGAAGGCTATGAAAGCAAGGGAAAGGTCCCGTATATCGAAGGACCCAAGGGCAAGGTCTATCAGGGCTTTGAGACGACCATCCCCAATGTCTGGGACGTCATCAACGCGCTGCCGGACCCGGCGCCCCGCCAGACGGATTTCCTCGAATGCGTGAAGAACCGCCAGCATTTCGCCCTGGACGAAATCATCGGACACCACAGCGCGACGGTCGTCAACATGGGCGCCTGTGCGCTTCGGTTGAACCGGACCCTGCATTTCGACCCGGCGACCCAGCGGTTTGTCGGTGACGAGGCGGCCAACCTCCTGATCAACCAGCCGATGCGCGCCCCCTGGGCATCCATGATTTAGTCATTCCAAAATGATAACGATATGAAAAAGATATTTTCCCTTCTGATATCGGTGCTGCTGCTTGCCACGGCAGCCTATGGGCAGGATGCCCGCGGCCGCGTGCCCGAGACCATCGTCAACGATGTCCTGGTCGCCATGCCGGCTCCGGATGCGAGCCGCTTTGCCGCGGATATGAAAGACCTCGCCGCCTCCGCCCCGACGACCGTCGAGCTCCTCTGCAAGCGGGTGGCGAATGACGGGACCAAGATCGCGCGGTATCAGTATGCGCTGTCCGGTGTAGTAGCCTATGTATCAGGCGCTTCCGGCAGTAATCATCGGGCCCGGGTGGCCGAAGGCCTGCGCCAGGGCATCGCGACCGCCAAAGACCCGACCTTCCGCCATTTCCTCCTGCAGCAGCTGCGCCTCATCGCCTCGCAGGAAGACATCGCCACCTTCCAGGCCTATGCCGAGGATCCTGAGGCGGCCGGAACGGCCATTTCCGCCCTGGTGGACCTCCCCGGTACGGAGGCCGTGCTCATGGAGCTGGTGAATGAAGGAAAGGCTCCCAAGGCCCAGCTGGCCGCCGCCGTGGCCCGCAAAGGCTTGAAAGAGGCCGAACCGGCCCTGCTCGCCTGGGGCCCTGTTGCCGCCGCTGAAGATAAGCCCGCCATCTGCCATGCATTGGGCCGCATCGGCTCGGAGGCCTCTGCCTCCTGGCTGATGACGGAATCCCCGGCCGACTATGCCGTGCTCCTGGGCAACCTGCCTGGAGACCGTGCCCTGAAAGCGGCCCAGGGGCTGCTGAAATCCGACCGTGCCGACCTGCGCTGCGCCGCCGTGCCGGTCGTGGTGGCGAACGCCCCTGCCAAAGCCGGACTCAAGACCCTGGCCGATATCATGAAGAATGACGTCCGCCCGGTGCGCAATGCCGCCCTGCAGGCCGCGACCGATGCCTATGGCACCCAGGCCGTGGCGCCGGTGCTGACCAAGAAATACGCCTCCTGGTCGGATGACGCCAAGACCGATGTGCTCAACTGGCTCGGAACCCATGGCATCCGCTGCGACCAGGTCGTCATCCCGGCGATGGCCGCCGACGGTGAACTGGGACAGACGGCCGTGAAAGTGGCCGGACAAGTGGGCGGCCCCCTGTGCGGCAAAGCCCTTGTCGCCTGCCTGGGCACCAACAAGGCCGTCCCGGCGATGGCCGCGCTCAAATCCTATCGGGAAGACCTCAGCCAGGAGGTTCTCGCCGCCCTGGCCGCGCCCAAGAATGACGCCCAGCGCGAAAACCTGATGTACCTGGCCAGCGCCAAGCACATGACAGCGGCCGCGCCGACCGTGATCGAACAGGCCTCCAAAGGCTCCGCAGCCGCCATCCGCGCCCTGCGCGGCGTGGTGACGGAGTCGGATGCCGACGTGGTCTCCACCCTCCTGGTCCATGCCGAAGACGCCCAGGTGCCGGCGCTGCAGGAAGCCCTGCTCGCCGCCCTGCATACGCAGCGTCCGGACGACCAGACGGCCAAGGTGAAGAACCTGCTGACCAGCGCACCTGACCGCAGCCGCTTCTACCCCGTCCTGGCCCGTATCGGCAGCGATGAATCGGTGAATACCCTGCGTGCCTTCTCCGCCAAGGAACCGGCGGCCAAATCCGCCCTGCTGACCATGAAGAACCCGGCCATCCTGCCGGACTTGCTGGCCGCAGCCCGCGAAGGCGACGAACGTTCCCTGGAACGCTATATCTGGATGCTCTCCGACAGCCATAACGAGCCTGATTTCAAGCGTCTGGGTCTGGCGGAAGCCATCAAGCTGGCCAAGTCGCCGGCCATCCGTGCCGTCGCCGTCGATAAACTCGGCAACATCCCCCAGATGAAGGCTTTCCTGCTGGCCGGCAAGTCGCTGGACGACCGCAACGCCGACGTGCGCATGGCAGCCGCCTCCGCCGTCAAGCGGATCGCCTCCAAGACCACGGAGGAAATCAACTATGACGACCTGAAGGCCAATCTCGAAAAGGCCAGCAAGCTCTTCCGCACCCGCGGTTGGGCGGACGACGGATATGCCGTCGATGAAATCAACAAGATGCTCCTGGAAGCGAAGCCTTCCCCGCGCAGCGTCCTGACCGAGGAAGAAAAGGCCCAGGGCTTCGAGATGCTCTTCGACGGCACCGACCTCAGCAAGTGGCACGGTGACATGGAGGGCTATACCGTCGTGAACGGAACCATCTCCGTGTCAGCGAATTACGGTGCTACCGGCAACCTGTACACCAACAAGGAATACCGCAATTTCATCTATCGTTTCGAATTCTGCTTCATGGAAGAAGGCGTCAACAACGGCGTCGGCATCCGTACGCCGGAGAACGTTGATGCGGCCTACCACGGCATGTGCGAGCTCCAGATCCTGGACCACGACGCGCCGATGTATGCCGACCTGCGTCCGTACCAGGTGCATGGCTCGATCTACGGCATCGTGCCGGCCAAGCGCATCAAGCACAAACCGCTGGGTGAATGGAGCACGGAAGAAATCATCGTGGAAGGCGACCATATCACGGTCAAGGTCAACGGCGAGGTCATCACCGACGCCGATGTCCGCAAGGTGACCGAGGGGCACAACGTGGCACCGGACGGCGCCAAGGTGAATCCTTACACGATAGACGGGCACAACCACCCCGGCATGTTCAACTATAAGGGACACATCTCATTCTGCGGACATGGCGCGGGTCTGAAAATCCGCAACGTCCGCATCCTGGATCTCGGTTATAAGAAATAAGACTACATGGTAAGACTCGCAGCGATTGGAGTAGGGAACAGAAGCGGGAAGTATCTTCGGTATCTTCCCGGACATCCGGACAGCGTTCGGCTTGTGGCGATAGTGGAACCGGATGCCGTGCGTCGGGAGGCGTGCAGGAAGTTGTATGGTCTGCCGCAGGAGGCCTGTTATGCCGATGCGGATGCCTTTTTCGCCGAGCCGGACCGGTGTGACGCCGTCATTATCGCCTCGCCGGACAAGGACCATTTCGCCCAGGCGATGCAGGCGATCGACCGGGGGTATCACGTGCTGCTCGAAAAGCCCGTCGCCCAGTCCTACCAGGAATGTGAGGCACTGAAACGGGAGGCCGGGCAGAAAGGGGTCAAGGTAGGCGTCTGCTATGTGATGCGTTTCATGCCGGTCTATCGCCAGGTGAAGGCCCTGCTGGATGCGGGCGCCATCGGCCGGATTACCGGCGTGGTCCACCAGGAATTCGTCGGCATCGACCGGATGCTGCACACCTATGTGCGCGGCTATTGGAACAAGGCGGTGGAGTCCAATCCTTCCTTCCTGTCCAAATGCTGCCACGATGTCGATGCCCTGCTGTGGATGACGGGCCTGCACATCGAAGCCGTGCAGTCCGTGGGCGGACTGGAGTGGTACCGTCCGGAGAATGCGCCGCAGGGCAGCACGGACCGCTGCGTGGATTGCCCGGTCGAGCAGAAATGCGCCTATTCCGCGGTCGATATGTACTTGCGCCGCGGGGTGTGGACGGACAATTTCCCCATCCCTGAGGGTATGACCAAGCAGGAGGTGCTTGAACAGGAGATGCGGCAGGGCCGTTATGGCCGTTGCGCCTTCCGTTGCGGCAACGACGTCGCGGACCGCCAGGTCGTGACGATGAAATCCCGCGAAGGGGCCCTGGTCTCAGTGGAAATGAATACCTTTACGCGCCGCGAGGGCCGCAAGACGGTCTTCAGCGGCACGGAAGGGGAGATGACGGTGGACGGCTGGATGATCGAGGTCCGAGACCACCGGGGCGGAACCCTGCGCCGCTATGACTATCGCTCCGACGCCCAGCGCCCGCTCCATGCCAACGCCGACCTGGATATCGTCGGGGATTTCATCGAGGCCGTCGCCGATCCCACCCGCCAGCCGGCCGTGACCATCGCCGACGCGCTGGAGAGCCACCGGATCTGCTTCCTGGCCGGATAATCCCAAGTATATCGTACATTTAAAACAAATAGACATGAAAGCAATCAAAACCAGCATTCTCGCACTCGTCGCCCTGGTGGGCGTCGCCTGCGCCGGCAAATCTGTGGAAAAACAGATTGAAGAACTGAAACAATGGAACGACGATTTCCAGGCGAAATATGAAAGCACCGTCCAGGGAATCCTGGCCGACTCCACCCTCGCGGACGAGGCCAAGATGCAGCAGGCCCAGGAATATGCCGAAAAGGCATGGGACGAGTTCTTCGCCCACAACAAGGAAATCCTCGACGGCAACAAGGACAACGCCCTCGGCGTGGAGGCCCTGCGCAACATCTACTCCGACCTGGAGGATGAAGAACTCTCCGGCATCATCGCCGGCATGAGCCCCGAAATCGCAGCGGACCCCTTCGTCCAGAAACTCTCCGATAAGCTTACCGCAAAGGGAAAAACAGCTGAAGGCCAGATGTTTACCGATTTCGAAGTGGACGGCGTCCGCCTGTCCGACTATGTCGGTAAAGGCAAATACGTCCTCGTCGATTTCTGGGCTTCCTGGTGCGGCCCCTGCCGCCGGGAGATTCCCAATATCCGCAAGGTCTATGACGAGTTCAAGAGCGACAAGTTCGACGTGCTGAGCGTCGCCGTATGGGACAAGGTGGAGGACACCCAGAAGGCCCTCGAAGAGGAAGGCCTTCCCTGGCCGCAGATCGTGAACGCCCAGCAGGTCCCGACCGACCTCTATGGCATTGAAGGCATTCCCCACATCATTCTCTTCGGCCCTGACGGCACCATCCTCCGCCGCGACCTGCGGGGCAGCGGCATCCGCGAGGCGGTGGCAGCATACGTGAAGTAGTTGGACGTCAGAGAGAAAATAGCTTTATTTCCGCATTCCCCCGGTGTCTATCGTTATTATGACGCCGAGGGAACGGTTATCTATGTCGGCAAGGCCAAGGACCTCCACAAGCGTGTGGCGCAGTATTTCGTGCCGCCGGAGCGGCTCAACCGCAAGACGCGCATCCTGGTGTCCAAGATCGCGGACGCCCAGTATTCCGTGGTGGACTCCGAGGCTGACGCCCTGCTGCTGGAAAACAACCTCATCAAGCAGTACAAGCCCCGTTACAACATCCTGCTCAAAGATTCGAAGACCTATCCGTGGATCTGCGTGACGGCGGATGATTATCCCAAGGTGTTTCTGACCCGGCGCGTGGTCCGCAACGGCTCCCGCTATTTCGGGCCCTACAGCTCCGTGATGCATGCCCGCAGCCTGCTGGAGATGTTCTCGGACCTGTATCCGCTGCGTACCTGCAACCTCAAAATCACGGCGGGAGCCATTCTCCGCAAGAAGTTCCGGCCCTGCCTGGAATTCCATATCGGCCGTTGCCGGGGCTGTTGCGTGGGCGCGGTCTCGAAGGAGGAATACGGTGGCTGGATCGATGAAATCGTCACGATGCTCAAGGGCGGCGGACGCGAGATGATCCAGCATTACAAGATGCTGATGCAGCAGGCGGCCGAAGCCCTGGACTTCGAGCAGGCCGAGGTCTGCAAGCACAAGATGCAGCTGCTCCAGAAGCATTATGCCAAATCCATCATCACGACGGCCGGGGACAGCGACGTGGATGTATTCTCCCTGGTCTGCGACGTCTCCGAGGCCTTCGGCAACTTCCTGCGCATCCGCGGCGGCGCGATCGTCCAGTCGCTCAACCTGGGCTTCAAGATGAACATCGAGGAAGAGCCGGCCGCGGTGCTGAGCACCTTCATCGCGGAGGTGGAATCGAAATTCGGCGAGCTTTCCCGGGAGGTGCTGGTGCCCTATCTGCCCGACGTGGAAATCGACGGCGTGACCTTCCGGATTCCGGCCAAGGGCGACAAGCTTTCGCTGCTGGAACTGAGCCACCGCAATGCGATGGAAATGCGCCGCAACGCCCTCAATCAGCGGGAACACACGGACCCGGAAGCCTATCATACCCAAGTACTTGAGGAGCTTCGCAAGGCCATCGGCATGAAAGAGCTGCCCGTCCACATGGAGTGCTTCGACAACTCCAACATCCAGGGCACCAATCCGGTCGCTTCCTGCGTCGTGTTCCGGGGCGGGGTGCCTTCCAAGAAGGATTACCGCCGCTTCAAGATCAAGACGGTGGTCGGCGCCAACGACTTCGCCTCGATGAAGGAAGTGGTGAACCGGCGTTATTCCCGCATGCTGGCCGAAGCGCCGGACGACCTGCCGCAGCTCATCGTCATCGACGGTGGCAAGGGCCAGCTCGAATTCGCCTGGCAGGCGTTGGCCGAGCTGGGACTGACCGAGCGCCTGACCGTGGTCGGCCTGGCCAAGCGGCTGGAAGAGGTCATCCGGGTGGGCGACCCCTATCCGCTGTTCATCGACCGGAATTCACAGGCACTCAAGCTCCTGCAGCAGATCCGCGACGAAGCCCACCGTTTCGGCATCACCTTCCACCGCAACCTGCGCAGCAAGTCCCAGGTGGCTTCCGCCCTGCGCGATATCCCCGGCGTGGGCGAGAAGACCGAGCAGCGCCTCCTGCTCCACTACGGGAGCGTCGCCCGGATCGCGGCGGCCTCCGAGGAGGATTTGGGCGCTTTCCTGGGTAAGCCCGAGCTGGCCCGGCGCATCCTGGAAGCCTTGACCGGCGAGGAATAGGCAGGTTTCGGGCGGATTCCTTCCGCTCAAAACTGCGTATGGAACTACATTTTGAAAATCGTAAACGCTTCATTTTCAGGATATTATTTTTCCAGAGCGCTACTTTTTTTGCGCACGCGTGTGAATAATGCGGGGAATCCTGTATCTTTGCTAACGGCAAAAGGGCTAAACCGCTTGCTCGACCGCATGATGAAAAACACGCTATCCTTCCTGGTACTGACGCTGCTGGCCGGTTTCACGGCAAGCGCGCAGACTGTTACCGCTTGGGAACAGCCTTCCTCCGAGACTGTCGTTTTCACGGCCGACGACGGAGCCCGTCTGGGCCTGACGTTTTGCAGCGCCGATGTCATCCGCGTAGAATATGCCTTCGACGGCGTGCTGGCCGTAGAGGCCCCGACTCCGGCCGTCGTCCAGCCCATCCTGGAGAAAATATCCGTCACGGTGGAAGAAGCCCCGTCCGTCTATGAGATTTTCACCGGCCCGCTCCGCGTCAGCATCGACAAGGCGCCGATGCGGCTGCGGATCTACGACAAATACCAGAAGCTGCTGACAGCCGACGAAGGCCACCGCCGGGAAGGCGGGGAAATCTTCTGCACCCGCACCCTGGCCCGCGACGAGCAGATCTTCGGCCTGGGCGAAAAGAGCGACCGGATGAACCGGCGCGGCGGGGTCTATACGATGTGGAACAGCGACAAGCCCTGCTACTGCATCGACGAAGACCCCCTCTATAAAAGCATCCCTTTCTTCCTGAGCAGCAAACGCTACGGCATTTTCTTCGACAACAGCTGGAAGACCACCTTCGACTTCAGCGCCCGCAAGACCTACAACTTCAGCGCCGAGGGCGGGGATATGATCTATTACATCATCACCGGAGAAGACTATAAAGACCTGCTGCGCAAATACATACGCCTGACGGGCAAGCCCGTGATGCCGCCCCGCTGGGCCCTGGGCTTCTCCCAATGCCGCGGCCTCTATACCCGGGAAGACCTGGCTATGGAAGTGGCCCGTCGCTTCCGCGAACTGGAAATCCCCTGCGACGTCATCTACCAAGATATCGGCTGGACCAAAAACCTCCAGGATTTCGAATGGAACCCCCGCGGCTACCGCGACCCGAAGGGCATGCTGGCGCAGCTCCATGCCATGGGCTACCATGTCGTCGTGTCGCAGGACCCGGTGATTTCCCAGAAGAACAAGGCCCAGTGGGCCGAAGCCGATTCCCTGGGCCTGCTGGTCAAGGATGTGCGCACGGGCAAGACCTACGATATGCCTTGGCCCTGGGGCGGGAACTGCGGCGTGGTCGATTTCACGAACCCGGCGGCCGGCCCGTGGTGGGGCGCCTGGCAGCAAAAGGCCATTGAAGACGGCGTGGACGGCTTCTGGACCGACATGGGCGAACCCGCCTGGAGCAACGAAGAAGACACCGACCGGCTGAATATGGTCCATTACGCCGGCCCGCACGCGAAGATCCACAATGTCTATGGCCTGTATTGGGACCGGGTGGTGACGGAAGAATTCCAGCGCCGTAACCCTGGCAGACGCCTGTTCCAGATGACCCGCGCCTGCTTCGCCGGCATGCAGCGGTACACCTTCTCCTGGACGGGGGACAGCGGCAGCGACAAGAAGATGACCGACAGCTGGGAGCAGCTGGAATACCAGATCCCGATGATGCTCTCCGCCGGCCTGGGCGGCATCCCCTTCATCACCGGGGACATCACGGGCTATTGCGGCGAGATCGACGATTACCCGGCCGCCGCGGAGCTCTATATCCGCTGGATGCAGTTCGGCCTGTTCACCCCGCTGAGCCGGGCCCACCATGAAGGGAATACGGCCGTGGAGCCCTGGATGTTCGGTCCCGAGGCCATCGCTGCGGCCAGAAAGGCTATTGAATTGAAATACAGCTTATTGCCTTATATCTATACCATCGCGCGTGAGGCCTATGACACCGGGATTCCGCTGATGCGGGCCCTGCTGCTGGAATATCCCACCGACCGGGAATGCCGCAGCAACGACACCGAGTTCCTCTTCGGCCCGAACCTGCTGGTGGCCCCGGTCACAGAGCCTGGCGCCCGCGTGCGGAACGTGTATCTGCCCAAGGGCCGCTGGTATGACTATTATACCCGGGAGCTGTATGTCGGCGGCCGGTACGTCGATGTGCCCGTGACCCTGGACCGGATCCCCCTCTTCGTCAAGGCGGGCAGCATCGTTCCCACCATGCCTGTGCTCCAATATACTGGCGCCGACCCCCGGGCCGACCTCTATATCGACGTGTGGCCGGACGAGGGCAAGACGGCTGCCTTCGATGTGTATGAAGATGATGGCGAAACGCTTGATTACCAAAAAGATATATATACCCGTCGCGCTTTCTCCTGCACCGTTTCGGAAGGGGTGTATGCCGTGCGGGCGGAAGACCGGGTCAACCAGGGCGGCTACCAGCCCGTTTCCGGTCGGACCGTCCGGATCCGCATCCCCTGCGACAAACGCCCGAAGGCGGTGACCCTGAACGGCGAAAAGCTGCGGGGCACCTGGAACAGAAAGACCCGGACGATAACCATCAACCTGCAAGAGAATTAGCATGAAACGACTGCTCCTGTGGGCCCTGGCCCTTTGCACGGTACTTCCGGCGGCTTCCGAGCCGTTGGAGACGCTGCTGCGCAGCCTGGACCGGACCTTGGCCGACAAGGGGCATTACAGCCGCGCCAAGCAGACCCGGATCGACAGCTACCGCCTCCTGGCGACCAAGCTCCCCGAAGCGGAGCTGCCGGATATCTATGACCGGATTTTCCGGGAATACGCCACCTTCAACCTGGATTCCGCTATCTTCTATGCCCGTCGGCAAAGCGCCCTGGCGGCCCGGCTGGGGCAGGACAGGAACCGGCAGGAAGCCCTGCTGAACCTGGCCGACGTCTATGTGACGGCCGGCATGTATTCCGAGGCGGGCACCCTGCTGGACAGCATCCCGCTCCGCTCGACGATGTACTGGCACGACCGGCACGCCCTGTATTCCGCCCTGCTGCTGAACGCCCCCTTCCTGGGCATGAAGGGCCCCTACCAGCGGCTCAAGGAGCAGGCCCGCGATTCGCTGATCGCCACGCTTTCGCCCTCGGACATCGTCTATGCCTATGTGCTGGGCGAGAAACTCAACGACGAAGGGCGCTATGCCGATGCGGTGAAAATGCTTCAGGAGCGCTACCGGGCCCCCGAGACGGACGACCGCAGCAAGGCCATCCTGGACTACTGCCTGGCCGTCGCCTACCGCGGTCTGCATGACCGCGAACAGGCCAAGCTCCATTTCGCGCGCAGTGCCCGGGCCGACCTCCAGGAGGCGGTCAAAGAATACAAATCCCTGCAAGAGCTGGCCTACATGCTGTATGAGGACGGCGACGTGACCCGGGCCTATCGCTACATCACCTGCGCCATGGACGATGTGCTGTCCAGCAACAGCCAGGTGCGGATGACCGAATTCGTGCCCTTCCTGACCGTCATCAGCGACGCTTATGAGGCCAAGCTCAACCGCCGCAACCAGGAGCTCCGCCTGGCCATCGTCGGGCTGGCCGTGGTGCTGTTGCTGCTGGCGCTGGCCGGTTTCGTCACCTGGCGCCAGGGCCGCCGCCTGCGGACCGCCCAGCAGGAAATGACCCGCTCCTATGCCTCCCTGAAGGAAGCCAACGCCCGCCTGGTCGATATCACCCGAGAGCTGCAGGAGGCCGGTTACATCAAGGAGCAGTACCTGTACATGTATATGGAGCAGGCTTCCGGCTATATCGACCGCGTGGAAGCCTACCGGCGCAAACTCGTCATGGCCCACCGGCAGGGCGGGCAGCAGCAGCTGGCGGCCGAACTCGAGACCCCCTTTGACGTGGACGGGGCCTTCCGGGAGTTCTACAATACCTTCGACCTCACGTTCCTGCAGCTGTTCCCCAGCTTCGTGGAAGAGGTCAATGCCCTGCTCCGGCCGGAAGCCCGCCTCACGCCCAAGCCCGGCCGGCTGATGAACACCGAGCTGCGGATCCTCGCCCTGGTGCGCCTCGGCGTAACGGACAGCGTCAAGATGGCGCATTTCCTGCGCTGCTCCCTGTCCACGATTTACAATTACCGGACGCGGCTGCGCAATGCCGCCCTTTCCGAACGGAACGATTTCGAAGATGCCGTATCACATATCGGCATCCTGCATGTGAATGATAACGTTTAAAATGAGATTTATGAGAAAATTTTTGGTTTTGGCCATGGCTATGTTGCTGATGCCCATGCTGCTGGCAGCCCAGACCGTCAAAGGTACGGTCAAGGACGCTACCGGACAGGGGGTCATCGGCGCCTATGTCGTGGACAGCGCAGACAACACCCTCGGGACGGTGACCGACATGGAGGGCCGCTTCACCCTCGTCGGGAAAGGCAACACCCTGTCCCTGACCGTATCCTGCCTGGGTTATGCGGACCAGACGGTCGTCCTGGACGGCCGCACGGTCATCGATGTGGTCCTGGTGGAAGATTCTTCCCTGCTGGAAGAGACCGTCGTCATCGGTTACGGCTCCGTCAAGAAGAGCGACCTGACCGGCGCCGTGTCCAGCGTCAACAGCAAGGTGCTCGAAGACAGGGCTTCGTCCAATGTGGGACAGCTCCTGCAAGGCCGTATGTCCGGCGTCTATATCGTCGATAGCGGCAACCCGCAGGCCAACGTATCCATCAAAATCCGCGGTCTGGGGACCGTCAACAACAGCGACCCGCTCATCGTCATCGACGGCGTGCCCATGGTGAACATGGGGATGAATTCCCTGAATGCCGAGGATATCGAGACGGTGGACGTGCTGAAAGATGCCTCTGCGACAGCTATTTACGGTGCCCGCGGCGCCAACGGCGTGGTGATGGTGACGACGAAGAAGGGCAAGAGCGGCGACGGCCGCGTGACCCTGTCCACCAACCATGGCGTGGCGATGGCCGTGTCCATGCCCCAGCTGCTCAACGCCCAGCAGTATGTCGCCTTGAACAACGACATGATGGCCAATTCCGCCAATACGCCGAATCCGGACTGGGCCGACCCTTCGTCCATCACGCAGAGCACCGACTGGCTGAAGGAAATGATCCATCCGGCCTTCCTCCAGCATTACGGCCTGTCCTACAGCGGCGGCGACGAGAAGAACACCTACTATGTGTCCGGCAGCTACACCGACCATGACGGTATCGTCAACTCCGTGGGTTACAAGAAGATGACCTTCCAGCTGAACCTGGACAACCAGGTGAAGTCCTGGCTGAAATTCTCCACCAAGGTGACCTTCAGCTACGACGACAAAACCAACGGCGACTATTCCATGGGCACCGTGCTGAAGTCCCTGCCAGTCATCCCGGTCCTTAACGAGGACGGGACCTATGCCGGCCCTGCGGGCAATGCCCTGTGGTTCGGTGACGCCCAGAACCAGGTCGGTAAATCCAACATCAACAAGAACGAGACGAAGGGCTACAACTTCCTGGCGTCCGAAACGATGGAAATCGACCTGTCCGGCCTCGTCAAGGGCCTGAAATTCCGCTCCGTAGAGAGCGTCGGCGGGACCTTCGTCTATAGCGAAAGCTTCCGTCCGAAATATCCCTGGACGCCGAACCCGCTCCTGGAATCCGAGCGCTGGGCCCAGTCCGGCAAGTATTTCAGCTACCTGGCCGACAATTACTTCACCTTCGACCGCAGCTTCGGCCGACACTCCATCAGCGCCATGGCCGGTAATTCCCTCCAGTGGGGCGACAACTACCATTTCTCCGGTCAGAAGAAAGGCTTCCAGAGCGATACCGCCAGCCAGTTCGACAACGGTACGACCATCGAGAGCCTCGACGGAACGCGCAGCGCCTGGAGCATCGCTTCCTTCATGGGCCGTGTAAACTGGTCGTATGCAGACCGTTACATGGTCACGGCCACGGTCCGTGCCGACGGTTCCTCCAAGTTCGGTCCCGGCCACCGCTGGGGCGTCTTCCCGTCCTTCGCGGGCGCCTGGCGCGTCAGCGAAGAGCCCTGGTTCCCGAAGATGGAGCAGTTCAACTACCTCAAGCTCCGCCTCGGTTACGGCGTGACCGGCAACCAGGAAATCGGCGACTACACCTTCGCCTCCGTCTATGGGACGGGCCAGTATTCCTTCAACGGCAATGTCTATAGCTCGCTGGTCGCCAGCAAGCTCTCCAACCCGGACATCCACTGGGAGGAGGTCCAGCAGTACAATGTCGGTCTGGATTTCGCCTTCTTCAAGTCCCGCCTGCGCCTGAGCATCGACGGTTACATCAAGAACACCAACGGCATGCTCGTGCCCATGACGGTGCCCATCAGCACCGGTTATTCCGATACGGACGTGCCCTACACCAACCAGGGCAAGATCCGCAACACCGGTCTGGAAATCACGATCGGCTCCGACAACTTCGACACCGGGAAATTCTACTGGGGAACGGACTTCAACATTTCCTTCAACAAGAACACCATCGTGTCGCTGAACGATACGGAGGCCGTCTATTACAATGATTCCGGCTTCGGCCAGTATTTCTGTACGAATATGGTGAACCAGCCTATCGGCGCCTTCATCGGCTGGAAAACCGACGGGATCTTCCAGACCCAGGAAGAGATCGACAACTATGCCGTCCAGGTGGGCGCCGAGCCCGGTGACATCCGTTTCAAGGAAGGCCCCGGCGAGGCCAGCGACGGCACCATCGACGAGAAAGACCGTGTCATCCTGGGCTATCCCCAGCCGGTGTTCACCGCCTCGCTCAACAACACCTTCCGTTACGGTCCCTTCGATGCCGCCGTGTATTTCCAGGGCATTTACGGCAACAAGGTGTTCAATGTGACGAAGGTCGATATGACCTCCATGTCCACCATCTGCAACCAGTATGCGCAGGTGCTGGACCGCTGGACCGGCCCGGGCACCTCGAACACGATGCCGCGTGCCGTCTATGGCGACCCGAACAACAACACCCGGCCTTCCGACCGCTATATCGAGGACGGCAGCTACCTGCGTCTGAAGAACCTGACCCTCGGCTATACCCTGCCGGAGGCGGTCTCCCGCAAGCTGCACCTCGCCGGCCTGCGGATCTATCTGTCGGCCGACAACCTGTTCACCCTGTCCAACTACACCGGCTTTGACCCGGAAGTCGGGAATGCCTCCATCGACTGGGGCACCTATCCCGTCACCCGTACCTTCTCCGCCGGCATCGACCTTAAATTCTAATGGATATGAAAAGAATTGTATTGATACTTAGTATGTTGGTTCTTGTCGTATCCTGCGACAAGTTCCTGACCCAGACGCCTTACGATTCCGTAGGCACCAGTACGGACCTGTCCGCCGACGACGCGGTGGCCCTGGTCAATGCGGCCTATCAGCCCCTGCAATGGCCGAAACTCTACAACATGCGCATCTGGTCCACGGACGTCGTGGCCGGTGAGAGCGTGGTGGGTGCCGGCGGCGGTACCGACGGTATCGAGACCGTCCAGCTGTCCAACTTCACGGCGGACGCTTCCAATGCGGCGGCCACGGACCTGTGGCGGGCCAACCCGGGCATCCTGCGGGCCAACCTGGCCCTCTCCGTCCTGCCGGAGACGGACATGGACGAAGCCCTGCGTACCCGGCTGATGGCGGAATGCTATTTCCTGCGCGCCCACTATCATTTCATCCTGGTGCGGATTTTCGGCGACATCCCCCTGCGGACCAAGCCGCTTTTCGCCACCGACGAGCTCAATATCGCCCGGACCCCGAAGGACCAGGTCTATGAGCAGATCATCAAGGACTGCGAAGCGGCCATCCAGGGCCTGCCGTACAAGGCCGAGTACAAGTCCGCCGACCTGGGACGCGCCTGCAAAGAGGCCGCCGAGTGCATGCTGGCGAAGGTCTATCTGACCCTGGGCACCCGTCCCGAGGAAGTGGTGCGCCTGTGCCAGGACATCGAAGACCAGGGCTATGACCTCAGCAAGATGGCCTATGCCGACAACTGGTATAACCCGGCCACCGGCAAGCTGAACCAGAACGGCCCCGAATCCCTCTTCGAAATCCAGTACACCGGCGACCCGGCCGCCTGCACCAACTGGCTGAACGACAATGACAACCAGTCCCAGTGGCTGAACTGCTTCATGGCCCCGCGCAACTCCAACATGGTGGGCGGCGGCGGATACGGCTGGCAGCATGTCACCCAGCAGTTCGTCGATGCCTACGAGCCCGGCGACCTGCGCAAGGACGCGACCATCTTCTATGAGGGCTGCCCCGAGTTCGACGGCATCGAATACGACCCTTCCTGGTCCACGACGGGCTACAATGTCCGCAAATGGTGCGTCCCGGTCTCGGTCTGCGACAAGGTCGATAACTGCCCGGCCAATATCGTGGTCTATCGTTTCGCCGACGTGCTGCTGATGAAGGCGGAAGCCCTCAATCTCCAGAATACGCCGGACCTGGCCCGCATCCCGCTGAACAAGGTGCGTCAGCGCGCCGGACTGACCGATATCCCGGCCGGAAAGACCCAGGCGGAAATGAAGGAAATCATTATCCATGAGCGCCGGATGGAACTCGCCTTCGAGGGCCATCGCTGGTTCGACATGATCCGGATCGACGGCGGCGACTATGCCGTCAACTTCCTGAAGGGCATCGGCAAGAAGAATGTCAACAAGAACCGGCTGCTCTATCCTGTCCCGCAGGTGGAGCGCGACGCCAATCCGCTGTTTGAACAGAATCCCGGTTATTAGAATTTTATTATCTTTACAAACTTTTTAATCATTCCATATGAAAAAGATCGCTTTAATCCTGGCTGCAGCCCTCATGGGGCTGGCCATCTCCTGCAAAAAGGAGAATCAGAACGATAACGGTAAGACGCCCTCCGGTGGCGAGAATACGCCCATCGAGCTGAACGCCGATGTCACGGCGCCCGAGATGAACACCGACACCCAGAACACCGAAGTGGTGAACCTCACCTGGAATGCCACGACCAACATGGGTACCGGTGCCCGCGTCAACTATTCCCTGCTCCTGGATACCAAGGGCGGCAATCTGGAGACCGCGTATGAAATCCCCCTGGGCACGGCGGTGACTTCCTATGCCTTCACGGCCGGTGCGCTGAACACGATTATCAAAGAGGAATTCGATGTCGAGAACGGTGCTTCGATCGAGCTTGACGTCGTGGTCTATGCGACGATCGCCAGCGAGGAAGTGGCGGATGTGGTGTCCAACCGCGTCACCCTCACCCTCACCGCTTTCGAGCCCAAGGCCAGCGTCCTGTACATGATCGGTTCCGCGACCAGCGCAGGCTGGGACCTTGCGAGCGCCGTGGAAATGAGCCCGATCGAGGGCGAGGACGGCGGCTTCACCTGGAGCGGCGAACTCATGGGCGGCGAGCTGAAGTTCCTCACCACCAAGGACGGTTGGGTGCCTTCGTATAACAAGGGCAAAGACGACGAGCACCTCTACTACCGCGACCACCTCTGGGATGACCCGACGACCGGCGAACGCGTCGATGACGAGGCCCTTCCGCATGTGGACACCCCGGACGACAAGTTCATCATCGCCGAGCAAGGCAACTATAAGATTGTCCTCAACATCGACAAGCTCACCATCACCATCACCAAGACCGGCGGCCCGAAGTACTTCTCCATGTACATCTTCGGCAGCGCGCTGAGCGATTCTCCCGTGGCGATGTACCGCAGCGGCTATGCCTTCTTCAAAGGTGTCGTGTCCAACGACGGCTATTTCCACTTCACCGCGGATGTGAACAACAACAAAGACTTCTACTATGCGGCCGGCGACGGGGAAGACCTCTCCGACCATTCCGTCAACCAGACCAGCTATACCGAATGGCGTCTCCCTGTCGGCTACTACAAGATCAGCCTCTACGCCAAGGAAGGCAAGGAAGCCGCCTATATCGTGCCGTTTGAGCCGTTCAGCGAGATGTACCTGATCGGCAGCGCCTGCGATGCCGGATGGGATATCGCCAATGCACTCCCGATGACAGCGGCCGGATCCGGCAAGTTTACCTGGACCGGAAAGCTGAAGGAAGGCGAACTGAAGTTCACCTGCGACAAGAGCACGGACTGGTATGGTGCCTGGTTCATGGCCGATGAGGCTGGCAAGACCCCGACCGGAGAAGAGGAAACCATCATTTTCCTCGACAAGTCCCGCGCCGAGACGGCTACGATGGGTATCAAGGAGCTCGACCAGAAGTGGAACATCTCCGCTGCCGGCACCTACGAGATCACCCTTGACCAGGTCAAGGAGACCATTATCATTAAGAAGAAGTAAATGAAAATCAAGCATTTGATTGCTGCGGCCCTGTGCATCCTGCTCGCAGGATGCACAAAGCCTCAGCAACAAGAAGAAAAGCCTGCAGGCCCTGGCGCAGCGGACTCGGAGGTACTGGACAAGCTGCCCGCTTCGACCGTTCTGCGCAGTGTCACCGTCCACACCGACAAGGCGGCTTACGCCCCGGGCGAGACGGTGACCTTCACCTGCGGCCGCAGCCAGAGCATGGCGGTGCGCTACTGGCACTTGGGCACCCTGCTGTCCGAGAGCCTGCTGGAAGACCCGACTTCCTGGACCTGGACCCCGCCGACGGTCGATTTCCAGGGTTACTATGTGGAGCTGGTCGGAAAGAACGCCGAAGGGGAAATCAAGACGGTCGGCAGCGTGGCCGTGGATGTGTCCAGCGACTGGACCCGCTTCCCGCGCTACGGCTTCCTGTCCCGTTTCGGGGATATCGCGCCTTCGCAGATAGCCTCCGTCATCGACAACCTCAAGAACTACCACATCAACGGCATCCAGTACTATGACTGGATGTATGACCACCATCATCCCCTGGCCGGCACGCCGGAGAATCCCGACAGCGACTGGCCGAGCATCATCGGCGATATGTGCCAGAAGAGCACGGTGGAGGGATACATCGCCGAGGCCCACCGCGTCGGCATCGCCTCGATGTTCTATGACCTGTGCTACGGCGCCCTGGAGTGGGCGGAGAAGGACGGCGTGGACCCGACCTGGTACCTGTTCAAGGACAATGCCCACAAGATGAAGGACTACCATCCGCTGAGCGCCCCCTTCCGGAGCAACATCTATCTGGTGGATCCGGGCAACGCCGGCTGGCTGGCATATTTCGCCGACCGCGTGGACGAGGTCTATGAAGTCTTTGATTTCGACGGCTTCCATATCGACCAGCTGGGCGGCCGCGGCAACCGGTACAATTATGCCGGAAGCCAGGTGAACGTCCCGGAGGGCTATGGCAAATTCTTGCAGGCGATGAAGGCGGCCCAGCCGGATAAGAAACTGGCTTTCAATGCGGTAAGTCGCTACGGCCAGGCCAATATCGCCGCTGCGCCTTCCGACTTCCTGTACAACGAGGTATGGGATACGAAGTTTTCCGACATCAACCGCGTCGTCCAGGAGAACCGCCGTCTGGCGCCGCAGAAGAACATGGTACTGGCCGCTTATATGAACTATAAGCAGAAGGGCAAGTTCAATACGGCTTCCGTCCTGTTGATGGACGCCGTGCTCTTCGCCATGGGCGGGTCGCACCTGGAGCTGGGCGAGCACATGCTCTGCAACGAATATTTCCCGGACAATTCCATGAAGATGGATGCGGCCCTGGAAAGCGCCCTCCCGGCCTATTACGACTTTCTGACGGGGTACGAAAACGTGCTCCGCGACGGGGTGGAGGCCTATGACCTCAATGTTTCCGCCTCGGGCGTGGAGGTGAATCCCTACGGCCCGGTCAAGGGCAGCGTGAACTATTATGCCGCGCAGAAGGACGGCAAGCTGATGATCCATCTGCTGAACTTCACCGACGCCACCCACCTGGACTGGCGGGATGACGCCCGTTCCCAGAAGGAACCTGCCCAGATCGGCAGCTTTACCATCAGCATACGCTCAGGCCGGACGGTCTCCCGGGTGTGGGCCGCTTCGCCGGATATCGACGGCGGCGTGCCGAAAATGGTGGATTACAAGGCTGACGGCGCGAGCATTTCCGTGACGGTCCCGTCCCTGAAATATTGGACGATGATCGTTGTCGAATAGCTGTAAATAATTTATAATGAAGCGTTTCTGCGGATATCTATGCCTGCTGCTCGCACTTTCGTGCGGGCAGCTCGATATCCGTACGGATCCGGAAGGACAGGCGTCGGCCCCGCCCGCCCAGGACAAGGGCACCGCTTTCGTTTTCGACGAGACCGCCCTGCCCCGCCTGACGGTGAAGGTCTCCCTGGCGGAATGGAACCGCCTGCTGGAGGCCTTCGACCGGGACCAGAATACGCGGGAATATATCCACTGCGATGCCGTCTTTGTCAAGGATGGCGAGCGTTTCGCCGTTTCAGATGCCGGCCTGCGGCTCAAGGGGCAGACGTCCCGCCGCCGTCCCGAAGGGAAGGAAGGACAGCAGCATGTCGCCGGGGCCAAGAACTGGCATCATTGCCATTTCGGGCTGAATTTCAGGCATTTCCATAAAGGCGACAAGGATTACGACCTGCGCGGGGTCCACCGGATCAACCTCAAATACGCCAAAGAGGACCCGACCTATATCCGCGAGAAATACTGTGCAGACCTGCTGCGCCGCTTCGGGGTCTGGACGGCGATGGAGGTGTCGTATTGCCGCCTGTATCTCCATGTGGAAGGCGATGCGGAGGCGGCATATTACGGCGTCTATCAGATGATGGAGGCCATCGATGGCGAGTTCTTCGAGAACCGTCCGCAGTTCGCCTGCGACACCGGTTTCCTGTGGAAGGGCATCTGGGGGTCGAACCTGCGCGACCGGGACGACTGGCGTTTCGGCGTGGGGCGCAAGTCCGACGGCGGGGAATACCCCTATGAGCTCAAGCAGGGCGAAGAGGATTTCACCACGGCCAAGGCCCAGCTGAAGGATTTCATCCGAAACCTGAACAACTTGAAAGGCACGCAGTTCGAGCAGTGGCTGAAGGCCCATTGCGACGTGGACCTGCTGCTGCGTACCTATGCCGTCTTTGTGGCCGTCGGCCATTGGGACGACTACTGGAACGATATGAACAACACCTACTTCTATTTCGACAGCCGGGACGTGTCGGACTATCGTTTCTATATGATCCCCTTCGATATGGACAATACCCTGGGCACGACCATCCGGTGCGGCGCCCAGTCGGACGCCCTGTACCAGGACCCTTACCGCTGGGGGCTCGACGAATGCGTGTTGATGCCTAAGGTTTTGGCCATCAAGGAATTCCGTCAGAAATATACCGAATATCTGAAAGCGCTGGGCGCGGCGGACAGTCCCTTCTCCTATTCGGCCAGCCTGGCGCGCATCCGCCCGTGGCAGGAACTCATCCAGGACCATCTGGTCAATGACACCGGCGAGGACCAGGTGATCAAGGACAGCCCCGCCTCCTGGTCCCAGCATAAGGAATACCGGGTGACGACGGACTGCCCGGCCAACTGGTTCCGTGTCAAGTCGGCCTTGCTGCGCGACCTGTAGGGCTTCTGTCCGTATGACCCGGATAACGATTTGAAAACCCGGCAGTTTTTCTTAACTTTGCACCCCGCCAGGTCAAGCCGTCATTCCTTGCCCGGCGTGATATTCCATGACAGAGCAACAATTCAATAAAGCGTTCAATGCCTTTATTTTCGGAGGCATGCTGATTTCGGTGCTGGTCGCCACCTTCTTCAAATTCCAGACGCCCGGCGCCAAGACAGGCCTGCTGGTCCTGGCTGCGGCCGGTGCCGTGATGGGTGTCTGCAACGTGCTGTTTTGCGCCAACGGGAGCATCCTCTCCTTTGTCTTCGGCGTAGTCAACGTCGTGATTACCTGTATCTTGATGTGGGACAGCGGGGTCATGGGCAACTTCGCCCTGCACCTGCTGTACTTCCTGCCGATGCAATTCGTGGGCTGGTGGCAGTGGAAGAAGCGGGACGCCTCGGCCGATACCGGAAAGAAGGTCCGCGCCCGGCGCCTGGGCTGGAAAAACCTGCTGTGGATCAGCCTGGCCTATCTGGCAGGCGTGACGGTCGCCTTCTATGTCCTGCTGCGCATCGACATGGCCAAAGGCGTGGAGCTGGACTATCTGAAAATCGCGATGGACGCCGCCATCCTCGGGGCCAACATCGTCGGACAGGTCCTGCTGTCGCTGGCTTTTATGGACCAGTGGTTCTTCTGGATCATCGTGGATATCTGCTCCGTCGTCCTCTGGATGCACGTACTGACCACCCAGGCGGCCGCGACCTATGCGATTGTCAGCCTGATCAAATACGGCTTCTATCTGCTCAACGGCTTCAACGGTCTGAGGCTGTGGCTGAAGATGAGCCGCGAGCAGGCATAAAGCTATCTCGGAGCATAGAACTACGCTCCAAGTCTAAGGTTTTGGCCCAAATGTTTTTATAATTGGGAATTTTTTTGTTACTTTGCAGTCTGTATGGATGGAAAATGCGCCATACGCTTTTAGGTAAGTAAATGTGTATTAATAAAATAAACTAAAAATTAAGGCTATGACACACGAAGAAGTTGTAAAGAAAGTGAAGGATATCATCGTGGACAAGCTGGGTGTTGAACCCTCCGAGGTCACCGAGTCCGCTAGCTTCACCAACGATCTGGGTGCAGATTCCCTCGACACCGTCGAACTCATCATGGAATTCGAGCGCGTGTTCAAAATCAAGATTTCCGACGAAGAGGGCAGTGGCATTTCCACGGTCGCAGACGCCATCGCATACGTTGACGGCAAACTCGCCGAGTAATTTTACTCGCCACGATATCCAACAGGGAGATGTCCTTTCGGGCGTCTCCCTGTTTTCGTTCTCTTTCAAGGTGTTATTTCAGTTTTGTTCAGGTTTGTTATAGGGTGCAAATAAAAGCCGCACTGAGCCGCTGGCACGAAATCTGATGATAGCGGTCTTCGTACCATGAAAAAACTGGCGACATACGTGCTGATTTTCCTGGCGGCATGCCTGACATGTGCGGCCCAGGAAGGCCGCGCCGTGTATAAAATGCCCAAGACCGGGAACTTTATGCGCTACCTGGTCGAAGACGGAGACACGGTCTATATCGCCAAGATCCGCCCGTCTTATTGCGTTACGAAAGGCAAGCATGGCCGCAATTGGCGGGAATATTACAAACTGGTCCACAATTTCGGGAAGGTCTATAACTACGCCCTGGAGGCCGGCCGGCTCAAGCATGAGATCGACAGCACCTACGCCGCCTCGCCGATGAGCGTGCGCATGCAGGAAAAATACATCAATGCCATCCAGGAGGACCTGCTGGACAAATACGAACCCATCCTGCGGCAGATGACTTATTCCCAGGGCAAGCTGCTCATCCGGCTGATCGACCGGGAGACGGGCGTGACGCCCTACGACATCATCCGGGACTACAAGAGCAGCGCGGCCGCCGCTTTCTGGCAGGGCATCGCCAAGCTTTTCGAAGGCGACCTCAAGACCCATTACGATCCGCAGGGGAAAGATTTCGAAACGGAGGAGCTGATCAAAATCTGGAACGACGGCGAGTATTTCACCCTCTACAATTCCATCTTCGGAAAGGATCCAGAGATTGGAGTCGTGCCGCGCTACGGCAAGAAAGAGCTGGCCCGGCAGGAAAAAGAGGCGAAAAAGGCTGCGCGTGAAGCGGAAAAGGCCCGCAAGGCCGAAGAACGGGCTGCCAAGAAGGCCGCCCGTGAGGCGCAGCGCGCCGCCAGAAAAGCCCGGCAGTAAGGCGGGCGTGCGATAACGAAAAAGCTGTCTCATTTCACCGAATGAGACAGCTTTTTGTATTTTTATTCCTTAGTCTTGGGCGACGGAATAGACGATGCTGAAGGAAGGCCGGTGCTGGATGTCGGCGGACTCGGGCCCCGCGAGGGATGCGCGGTAGTAGCGCAGCAGGTCCATCTGTTCCTGGACGGTCGTGGAGGAAGAAGAGGATGAGGACTGCGAGTAGAGCGCGGACAGCATGGCGTAGTTGTAGTAATTGTTATAATAGCTGTTATAGCCGCCGTATCCACCATAGCCGTATCCACCATAGCCATATCCACCATAACCGCCATAACCGCCGTATCCGTTGTACATGCTGTTGTAATAACTGGCGTAGGCTAGCTGCTGGAGGTAGTTGCTGTAATCGCTGTTGGAAGAGGAGCTGTGCGTGTCGATGACGTCCTCACCCATCGGCAGCAGCCAGATGTCGTAATTCTCCAGCTTGCTCTCGTCCTTGACCTTGAGCAGTTCCTGGATGTGGAAGGTCACGTCCGGGGTGTAGCAGCAGTCGTTCTCCAGGCGGTTGAGGTCGCCCTGGTCCTCGTCCTCGCTGCTGGCGTCGGAGATACCCGCGAAGGTGTAGGAACCGTCTTTCTGCTTGATGCGGCAGGTCGGGCTGACCGCGACGGGATACCACTGCATGTCATCGAGGTTCTCCGGGTAGGAGAAGGACAGGCTGAGCGTGGCATGGTTGACGACCACTTTCGTCGGATCCACACCCTGTGCGGCCATGTTCGCGAGAATCTGGTCGCGCAAGGCCTTCGCCTTGATGACAGGCTTGAGCCCCTTGCCGCCTTCCAGCAGGATTTCCGTCGTGGCGGCCCCCTTCATGGCGTCCGAACCGGACTTGCTGAAGTTGTAGGCGATCTGCGGGTAATCGGTGACGGTCGTCGAGCTGACGCCCATCATGTTATATCGCTCCACGGGACCGAGATAGAACACGTAGGATGTGTCCTTGGCCTCGCCGTCGAATTCGGCCCGGAAGCTCAGTTCGGCGTAGCTGCCGTAAATGATGCTGCTGGAGACATCGATGGGAAGCTTGAACATGTTGATCCGGCCGCCGTTCTCCACCGGGGCGTCGGTGGCGAGGTAAATGCCGGGGAATTCCTTCGTATATTCCTTGATATCAATCGAATCGTCCTGGGCCTGGAGCTTTTGGAAACGGTCGATGAAGTCTTCCGCATAGGCCTTCGTGAAGTTGAAGGAGAGGGTGTCCTGCCCGTTATAGACGGGGATGCCTTCGCTGATGTGACGGCTGCCGTCATAATACACCTCCGTCACCGCCTTCTCGGCCTCCAGCGGGGAGACCAGCGGATGGACGTGGATGTTCTGCAGGATGTACCGCTGCGAGTTCTGGGCCACGGAAACGGTGTCCGGAATGCCGGAGAAATGGAAACGCTTGATGCTCAAGGTCCCTTTCTTGCCGAAATCCAGGGTATCGTTGACCGGGACCAGGGTGAAGGCGCAGGAACGTTCGGTCAGGCCGAAGACATCGTCCCGGATGGCGCCGACGGTGAAGCGGTACAGGCTGTATCCGGACAGGTCGTCCGGGGTCTGCAGCTGGACGTCGCTCAGGCCGAAACTGTCCGTCTTGATGTCGTATTGCATGTTCATGGCCAGGAAATCCTGTCCGAGTTCCGTATTGACGCTCACGCAGGATATTCCGCAGAGCAGGCCGGCAGCCGCTCCGCAAAGGCGCAGGATAATCTTAGAACTGATCATAAAATCTGTTATACTCATCCAACCAGGCGCTGCTTTCCATCGCTTCCGGGTGGTAAGGCAAAATCGGGACGGAAAGGCCCTGGCACCACTCGGCCAGGCCGGCATCGACATGGTCGGAAGCCAGGATGATCCCGTCACTGTACTGAGCGGCCAGTTTCGCAAGATTTATGCCAGTGGGCTCTTCGAGCACCGCGGTGTCGGCCGGTTTGATGCCGCCGAATTTCACCAGGTTGCGGAAATCGGGCGTAAACGGCGCCGTCGGGGTGTCGTCGTACAGGGAAAGGACGATCTTGCTGTCGGAGAAAATCGGGTCGCCCTTATAGACCTTCTTCAGGTAGAGCGGGAGAATATGGGAAATCCAGCCGTGGCAATGGATGATGTCCGGTGCCCAGCGGAGCTTCTTGACGGTCTCCAGGACGCCGCGGGCGAAGAAAATGGCCCGTTCGGCGTTGTCCGCGAAAAAGACGCCGTTCTCGTCGCAATAGGTCTGGCGACGCTTGAAATAGTCCTCGTTGTCAATGAAATAGACCTGGATGCGGGCCGCGGCGATCGAGGCGACCTTGATAATGAGCGGCCGGTCCACATCGCCGATAATGATGTTCATGCCGGAGAGACGGATCACTTCGTGGAGCTGGTTGGTCCGCTCGTTGATGCAGCCGTATTTCGGCATGAAAGAACGGATTTCCTTCCTGCGCTCCTGTATCCCTTGGGGAAGCTGTCTTCCGATGTTCGCCATCTTGCTCTCCGGAAGGTAGGGATATATCTCGGAGTTGACGAACAATATTCTTTTGGCTTTCTCTCCCATTTTTCAAAAAAATTATTCAGACAAAGGTACGAAAATTTTTTCATATTTCGATAAATGCTTAACTTTGGGGACTGAAATCGCTCGGAAGATGGCAAATCGGGAACATAAACTGATCCGGCGCAGGATCCGGAACGCCTACCTGTCGGCGGTGGTGAGCACCTCGCTCGTGCTGCTGCTGGTCGGTGTGGCGAGCCTGCTGCTGGTGAATACCGGCAGCGTCTCCGATTGGTTCAAGGAGCACATGCAAGTGTCCGTCATCATGAAGACGGACGTCCCCGAAGAGCAGGCGGAGAAATACAGGGAAAAAATTGTCAGTCAGCCGTTTATCGGCAGCGCAGAGCTGGTCTCCCGCCAGCAGGGCGAGGCCGAGATGAAGCAGATGCTCGGCGAGGACTTCCTCAGCGTATTCGAGACTTCGCCCATCCCCGTCTCCGTCAACGTGACCCTCCACGCGGACTATGTGTCCCCGGACAGCCTGAAGGTGGTGGAGAAGGTGCTGGCCGCGGCCCCCGAAGTGGAGGAAGTGGTGTATCAGCAGTCGCTGGTGGAGTCGCTCAACGCCAACCTGCGCAAGATTTCCCTGGTGATCGCCGTCTTCATCGCCCTGCTGCTGGTCATTTCCTTTACGCTTATCAGCAACACCATGCGCCTGAGCGTCTATGACAAACGTTTCTCCATCCATACGATGAAGCTCGTGGGGGCGACCCGCGCTTTCATCCGGGCGCCGTTCCTGCTGCGTTCGGCCTTCCTGGGCCTGTTTTCCGCCTTCCTGGCCATCCTGATGCTGATGGGGATCCTCTTCTTCATCCGGGCCCAGTTCGTGCAGATGTTCGAGATTTTCCGCCTGGACCTGCTCCTGGTGGTGATGGGCATCGTCATCGCGGCCGGCGTGCTGATCTGCGTGCTCAGTACCTGGCATGTGGTCAACCGCCTGGTGTCCCTCAACAAAGATGAACTATATTACTGATTATGGACAAAGACAATGAAAAGATGCCGGCGACCCTCGGCGGAATCAAACTCCTGATTATCGGCGTGGTGGTGATGTTTGCCGGGTATATCCTGATGATCGGCGGCGGCAGCGACGACCCCGCCGTGTTCAACAGCGCGATGTTCGATTTCCGCAGGCTGGTGGCTGCGCCGCTGGTGATCCTGTGCGGCATTGTCATCGAGGTGGTGGCGATTATGAAAGTATCTAAAAAGAAATAAGTTATGACGTGGTGGCAGGCCCTTTTGCTGGGCATTGTGCAGGGTCTTACGGAATTCCTGCCGGTCAGCAGCAGCGGGCATCTGATGATTTTCAAGGAACTTCTCGGCGTGGACGGGGAGGGATTCCTGGACTTTACGGTTTTGGTGCATCTGGGCACCGTATGCAGCACCCTGGTGGTCTTCTGGGCCGCGATCTGGGGCTTGCTGAAAGGACTTTTCAAGTTTCGGTACAACGACGAGACGGATTATATCTGCAAGCTGATTGTGTCGATGGTGCCGGTCGCCCTGGTCGGCTTCTTCTTCAAAGACCAGGTCGAGATGCTGTTCGGCGATTCGCTGACGGTGGTCGGCGTCGGCCTGCTGTTTACGGCGGCCATGCTCTTTTTCTCCGACCATTTCGCTTCCTGGTTCAAAGGCCCTGCGGCTCGCGAAAACACCCACCGCAACGGTATCTCCTATCTCCAGGCCTTCCTGGTGGGCATCGGCCAGGCCGTGGCCGTGGCGCCGGGCGTGTCCCGCAGCGGAACCACCATCGCCACCGGTCTGATGAGCGGGGTGAAGCGTGACGTGATGGCGCAGTTCTCCTTCCTGATGGTCCTGGTCCCGATTATCGGCGAGCAGTTCCTGGATGTGGTCAAGAGCCTTTCGCAGACCGGCCAGTTCTTCAGCGGCGAGGTCAGCGGGCTGTGCCTGCTGCTCGGCTTCCTGTCGGCTTTCGCCTCCGGCCTTTTCGCCTGCAAGGCGATGGTCGCGCTGGTACGCAAGGCGAAGCTTTCCTGGTTCGCGCTGTATTGCGTTTTCGCAGCCATTCTGATTTTCATCCTTGGCGCGTAATCTGACATATTTCACCTCCGACGTCCATCTGGGCCTGGACCACAAGGATCCGGCCCGGCGGGAGGAGCGTTTCGTGACCTTCCTGCGCAGCATTCCGGCCGAACAGACCGCGGCGCTGTACCTGCTCGGGGATATCTGGGATTTCTGGTACGAATACGACGACGTGGTCCCGCGGGGCTATGTGCGCGTATTCGCCGCCCTGCTGGATCTGATGGACGCCGGCGTGAAGGTGTATTTCTTCCGGGGTAACCACGACATCTGGACCTACAGCTATTTTGAGAGCCTGGGGATGGTCCGGCTCGACCAGCCGCATTTTGTCACCATCTCCGGCAAACGTTTCTGCCTGGGCCACGGCGACGGGCTCGGCAAGGGGATGCTGGGGTATAAGCTGCTGCAGTGGATTTTCCATAACCGGACGCTGCAGCGCCTGTTTTCGACCCTGCATCCGCACCTGGCCTTCGGCCTGGGGAACCGCTGGTCGCGGGGCAGCCGGCTGGCCAAAGGGGAGACCTACCGTTTCCGCGGCGCCGAAGAGCCGTTGTATCAATACCTGGACGGCATGAAGGCGCGAGCGGACTACTATATTTTCGGCCATTACCACAGCCATTTCGAAGGGGACCTGCCCCATGGCGGGCGTCTGCTGCTCACCCGCGACTGGATGGACCGCTCGAACTGGTATGTCTTTGACGGCGAAACCGTCACTTACGTCGAACAGAAAGATCCCCGTTTTATCCGGTAATTTTTTTTTCTACGAAAATGGTTATATTTGTACACGGACAATGTACAAATAGACTATGGACGCCAGGATACTTCGGATGGTCAGCGGCTTGGGGGCCGCTCTTGTACTGTTTATCCTTTTCCCCTTTTCTTCTTCCGGGAAAAACGCGGTACAGGAGCCTGTCGCCAGAATCACCGGCTCCGTCTATGAAGTTACGAATGTCGCGCAACAAAAAGTGAAGGGGCCGGTGGCGGATGCCTTTGTCAGCCTGCGTTTCGGACAGGATTCCTGCGTGGCCATGACCGACAAGGCTGGGCATTTCGCCCTGGACGCCATACCTGCCGGAAGAGCCCGGATCCGGGTCTCAAAACTCGGTTATCGAGATTATGTCGGCGTCATCGATGCCACAGAAGGTGTCACGGTCCTTCTGATACAATTGAAGGTCAAGCGGATCCTGCTGGCCTCAGCCATTGTCTCCGAAGAAGCTTCTCCCGTCACCCATCGGGGCGATACGGTCATTTTCTCGGCTTCTGCGGTGCGCACCTCCAGCGAGGACAGTGCGCTGGAAATCCTGGCCCAGATGCCGGGTGTTACCATCCAAAACGGCGTCATCACGGTCAACGGCGAACCGGTCAAGCGGACATACGTCAACGGGCGTCTGATTTTCGGAGACAACAGCATGACCCCGCTGGTGTCCATCATGGCCTCCGACGTCCTGAATATCAAGTCGTATGAGGAAGCGAGTATCAACAGCCGCAGGCTGGGCATCCTCCACGACAGAAAGGAAAGGGTGCTCGACATCACAACCCGGGACCCCATCGTTTCCGCGTTTGACGGGCACGCGATGCTCTCCGGCGGAATCGATACCGGCAAAGATGAAAACGGGCAGCTGCAGGGCCGGTATGGCGCCGGACTTGTCGCCAATTTCTTTTCGGAGAAGTTCCTGGCATATACGACGGCCCATGCGAACAATTTACAGAAAACGTCTTTCCGGCGCGACGAATTCCTTCGCAGTGAAGGTGCGCTGAGGAAATATACTGAGCTGGCCGGCGTATCGGCGGGCGTGGAAAAGTATTGGGGCGACCGGCTGCTGGGAAACCATGTGAAAGTCTTATACGACTACAATCATGATTATACCCGGGACAGAAATCGTTCGGTATCAGACTATTTCTCTCCGGACGGAAATCTCTCCCGGACAGACACGGATGCATTCCGTTCCGCTTCCACCGGCGGGGAACACAACGTGCGGGTCAGTTCCAATCTCTATTCTCCCAAGGCCGGTAACTTTGCGGCCGGGCTGGGATTCAGGGCCGCGGGCACGGACCTGCGCTCTGTCCACCAGCGGAGCGTTATGTTGTCTGGGGGCGATAACCTCTTGCAGGATCTGACGGACCAGTCTGGCGGCAGGGATTACTCCCTGGACGGCTCTTTGGTATGGACCGGGAATAAAACCCGTTCGGAATGGCTTCCGGAGGCGGCGGCCAATATCCGTTCCTCCCGCGACAAGGGCTACAACATCCAGGCGGATACGCTCGCCACATCTGCCATATTCCGCCATCTGACCGCCGATCGTTCCCAGGAAAAGTTCAACGTCTCCGGCCAGTTCTTCCTGCGGAAATTATTGAAGAATGACCTCCAGCGGACTTCCTCGCTGTCTTTTTCGGTGTTTGCCTATCTGCTGCAAAACCATTGCCTGCGGGAATCTTTGAATATCCTTCCGGACAAGACCCTTGTCCCCAACCTGGACAATTCGTTCGATTACGTATTGTCAGATATCGGCGTGACCCCGACCTTTTCCTATGAATGGGGCACGGATAGAATCAACCTGTCCGCGAGCCTGTCCCCGGGATTTGTCAACAGAAAAGACAAAGAAGCCGTGCCGTCCTTACGGGAAACAGGGAAATGGTATTTCGTCCCTTCCGGCATACTCAACCTGAAAGTCGGTCCTGCTTCCGCCAATTATTCCTTCCGGCATACGGCCCCTACTGCTGAGCAGTTCAGAGAATGGGTGGACGATGGCAATCCGTTGTTCATTACGATGGGAAACGCGTCGGTCAAGCCGTCCAAACTGCATTCCCTGATCGGGAATTATGCTTTCCCGAAGGTCGGGAAAGCCGGTTCCCTGATTCTTTCGCTGTCGTCCAGCCTGACCTTGGAGCCTATTGTTGCCGCCATGGAATATTGCGGCGCCGACACCCCGTTGCCGGGTGGCTGTCTGGCCCGGGCCGGTGCGACCCTTCTCAGTTATCGGAATGCGGATTTCGACTATTACGGTCATGTGTCCGCATCTTGGCAGCAGCGTGTACAGAAAATCAAGACGACCTTCACCGTCCGGCCTGATTTCACCCTCAGAAGGAATCAGGCTTTTGTCGGTGACAGCCCGGTAAACACCTTCAGTCTGGAACCGGCTGTGTATCTCCAGGCGAACATCCGGCCGTCGCGGAAACTGTCTTTCTTGGTCTCCACGATCCAGCATTTTACCCGTACCGCTACGACAGAAGGTATGCCGGTGCTGGTATCGTTGTCCAACCGTACCCGGGCCCAGATGCACTACCAGTTCGCGGGCCATTGGTTTGTCAAGGGCTTCTATACGTGGGATGCCACCTGGTTTTTCCGCAGTACGGGGCTGGACAGCTCTTTCCACATCCTGGATCTCGTCCTGGGGACCACCTTGCTGAAAGGCCGCATGGGCGTGAGCGTATCCCTGAACGACCTGCTGAACGCTTCCGCCGCATTCAAAAACACGGTGCAGCCGAATCTGCGCATCCAGCAGTGGAGCCCGGCTTCCGGGAGGTATATCCTGCTGAACGTCAGTTTCCGGCTGAATAAGAAAAATCCGGTGACGGAATACCGGGGCGTCCTTCAGGAAGGAGGGGAAATGATGCCGACGGAAATCAAGTATCGTTAGGCGGGGCGAATGTCTTGTCGAAAATTCGCGGAAAAATTTTTTCACATACGATGTAAGTGCCTGAAAATAGCTGCGATAGCTATCAAATTTCTGTGTCAAAATAGTTGAAATATTTTTTGAAAATTGTTGTAGATTCAAAAAAAATTCGTACCTTTGCAATCCCGAAAATGAGGAGAAGTTCGCCCAACCAGCTGATTCTCAACTATTTAGGGATTTTTGCGAATATTTTTAAAAGTAATACAGCAATGTTACAGCCAAAGAAAACCAAGTACAGAAGGTCACAGAAAGGCGTGATGAAGGGCAACGCGCAGCGCGGCAACCAGCTCGCCTTCGGTTCTTTTGGACTTAAGACTCTTGAAAACTGCTGGCTCACCGCTCAGCAGATTGAGGCGGCCCGTCAGGCCATTACCCGTCGCATGAACCGTGAAGGTCAGGTGTGGATCCGGGTCTTCCCCGACAAGCCGATCACCAAGAAGCCGTTGTCAACCCGTATGGGTAAGGGTAAAGGCGATCCGGAAGGATTCGTATGCCCGATTACCCCCGGCCGTATCCTCTTCGAGGCGGAAGGTGTGACCCTCGAGACCGCAAAAGAGGCCATGCGCCTGGCTTCCCACAAGCTCCCGATTGCTACGAAGTTCATCGTCCGCAGGGATTATGTTGAATAATTAAAGGGTAGAGAATCATGTAAATATCTGAAGTACGCGAAATGTCCGTAGCAGACCTGCGCGACCGGATTGCAGTAGAAAAGGCCAACCTTGATTCCATGCGGATCAACCATGCCATTTCTCCGCTGGAGGACACCTCCAAGTTTAAGAAGGCCCGGACCGACATCGCCAGAATGATGACCGTTCTCGCCGAGAAAGAGAAAGAACAGAACTAATATTTCATCCCCATGGAAAGAAATCTTCGTAAAGAAAGAATCGGTGTTGTGGTCAGCAACAAGATGGACAAGACGATCGTCGTTGCTGTCGAATCCAAGGAGAAACACCCCATTTACGGCAAGTTCGTAAATAAGACCACCAAGTTCGTGGCACAGGATGAGAAGAACGAGTGCGATGAGGGCGATACCGTTCTCATTATGGAGACCCGTCCGCTCAGCAAGACCAAGAGGTGGAGATTAGTCAGAATCGTAGAAAAAGTCAAGTAAGAGATGATACAGCAGGAAACACGTTTACAGGTAGCGGACAACAGCGGCGCCAAGGAAGTGCTCTGCATCCGTGTCCTGGGTGGTACCCACCACCGTTATGCTACTGTCGGTGACAAGATCGTCGTAGCTGTCAAGAGTGCCATTCCCGGCGGTGACGCCAAGAAAGGCTCGGTATCGAAAGCTGTCGTGGTACGCACCAAGAAGGAAATCCGCCGCGCGGATGGTTCCTATATCCGTTTCGACGACAATGCCTGTGTTCTTCTGAACAACGCCGGCGAACTCCGCGGCACCCGTATTTTCGGACCCGTCGCCCGCGAACTTCGCGAGAACTATATGAAGGTCGTTTCACTGGCCCCGGAGGTCCTTTAATTTGTCAGGAATATGAAAAAGTTACACATTAAGAAAGGCGACACCGTCTATGTGAATGCCGGCAATGACAAAGGCAAAACCGGTAAGGTTCTCGAGGTGATCCGCGACAAGGACCGCGTGGTCGTCGAAGGTATTAATATGGTCAGCAAGCATACCAAGCCGAATGCCAAGGCCCCTCAGGGCGGTATCATCAAGCAGGAAGCCGGTATCCACGTATCCAACGTCCAGCTCATCGACCCGGCCAGCAACAAGCCTACCCGCGTCGGTTACAAGTTCGAGGACGGCAAGAAGATACGTTATGCTAAAAAATCTGGAGAGGAGATCAAGTAATATGGCAAAGAAGAAAAACGCCCCTGTCGAAGTACAGGCCCTGCCCGCAGGTTATGTCCCTACCCTCAAGAAGGTCTATCGGGAAGAAATCGTTCCTGCGCTGATGAAGCAGTTCTCTTACACCACCGTGATGCAGGTTCCGAAGCTCGTCAAGATCACCATCAACCAGGGTGTCGGCGACGCTACACAGGACAAGAAACTGGTGGAAGAGGCAGCCGAAGAGCTCGCCATCATCGTGGGCCAGAAGGCTGTCATCACCTCCTCCCGCAAGGATATCTCCAACTTCAAACTCCGTAAGGGCATGCCCATCGGTGCGAAAGTCACCCTGCGCAATGTCAAGATGTACGAGTTCCTCGAGCGCCTCATCCGCGTCTCCCTCCCGCGTATCCGCGACTTCAACGGTATCGCCGAAAAGATGGACGGACAGGGCAACTACACCCTCGGTCTCAAGGAGCAGATCATCTTCCCGGAGATTGATATGGACAAGAACCCGAAAATCCACGGCCTCGAGGTCACTTTCGTGACCACGGCAAAGACCGACGAGGAAGCTTACGCTCTCCTCAAGGCTTTCGGCCTGCCTTTCAAGAAACATAACAACTAAAAGAGTTATACAATGGCAAAAGAATCAATGAAAGCCCGCGAGGTCAAGCGCGCGAAATTAGTTGCAAAGTATGCCGAGAAGAGAAAGGCGCTGAAAGAGGCTGGCGACTGGGCCGCCCTGGACAAGCTCCCGAAGAATGCTTCACCGGTCCGTCTGCACAACCGTTGCTCCCTCACCGGTCGTCCGAAGGGATATATGCGTGCCTTTGGCCTGAGCCGTATCCAGTTCCGTGAGATGGCTTCCAACGGTCTCATCCCGGGCGTCAAGAAGGCTAGCTGGTAATATAGGTTCCCTTATGTCAAAATAGGCGTAAGGGGCTTTATCATAATTATTTATTAACAATCGGATATCGGGCGCAACCCAGCGCCGGTCCTTAAAAGACAGAAAAAATGACTGATCCAATTGCAGATTATCTGACCAGGATTCGCAATGCTTACCGTGCCGGTAAGAAGGTCGTCGAGATCCCTTCCTCCAACCTGAAGGTCGCGATCACGAAGATCCTTTGCGAGCAGGGCTACATCCTAAGCTACAAGGTGGTCGAGGGACAGCCTGCCAACACAATCAAAATCGCTCTGAAGTACCATCCTCAGACCAAAGTCGCCGCCATCAAGGGCATCGACCGTATTTCCAAACCCGGTCTGCGGAAGTATGTTGACGTGAAGGACATGCCGCGCGTGCTCAACGGCCTCGGCATCGCCATCCTGACCACGTCCAAGGGTGTCGTCACCGACAAGCAGGCCCGTGAGCTGAACGTCGGCGGCGAGGTTATTTGCTATGTTTATTAATCTTAAAGAAGAGTAGAAATGTCACGAATTGGTAAATTGCCTGTAAACCTTCCGGCCAAGGTGAGCGTTGAGGTGCTCCCCGGCAACGTGGTGAAGGTGAAAGGACCTCTCGGTGAGCTCAGCCAGAAGGTTGACAAGGATATCACCATCACCATTGAGGGAAACGAAATCAAGTTCACACGTCCTACTGACAGCCCGAGACACCGCTCGATGCACGGTCTGTACCGCGCACTCGTCCACAACATGGTAGTCGGTGTTTCAGAAGGATTCGAGAAAAAACAGGAACTCGTCGGTGTCGGTTACCGTGTAGATGTTCAGGGACAGCTCCTGACCTTCGCACTTGGTTATTCACATGACATCCAGCTGATGCTTCCCGCCGAAATCAAGGCAGAAGCCGCCCAGGTGAAGAAGGGTGAGAACCCGGTTCTGATCCTCCGCAGCTATGACAAGCAGCTTCTTGGCCAGGTGTGCGCCAAGATCCGTTCACTCCGCAAGCCTGAACCGTATAAGGGTAAGGGTATCAAGTTCGTCGGTGAGCAGCTCCGTCGCAAGGCCGGTAAGACAGCGTCCGCTAAATAATTAGGAGGAATGAACTATGGCATTGAATAAAATTGAAAGAAGAAAGAGGATACACTACCGTATCCGCAAGCATGTCAATGGCACTGCCGAGCGTCCCCGTCTCGTTGTCTTCAGAAGCAACAAGCAGATCTACGCGCAGGTAATCAACGACGAACTGGGTACGACCCTGGTTGCCGCCGCTTCCAATGACAAGATTCTTGCCGCTGAGTGCAAGGGCAAAAACGGTATCGACGCCGCTGCCATCGTGGGCAAGGCTATCGCCGAGCGTGCCATTGCGAAGGGCATCAACGAGGTCGCTTTCGACCGTGGCGGATATCTGTATCACGGCAGAGTGAAAAGTTTGGCAGACGCCGCTCGTGAAGGCGGTCTTAAATTCTAAGCAGGACTATGGCAAATACAAACGTAAAAAGAGTCAAAACCTCTGACCTTGAGCTCAAGGACAGACTGGTCGCCATCAACAGGGTCACCAAGGTGACCAAAGGTGGTCGTCACTTCCGCTTCGCCGCCATCGTTGTCGTCGGTGACGAAAACGGTGTGGTAGGCTATGGTCTTGGCAAGGCGAACGAAGTTACCGCCGCCATCCAGAAAGGTATCGAGGATGCCAAGAAGAATCTCGTGAAGATCCCTGTGATCAACGGAACGATTCCGCACGAGCAGGTCGCCAAGTTCGGCGGCGCCGAGGTCTTTATGATGCCGGCAGCCCCCGGTACCGGTGTGAAGGCCGGTGGCGCTATGCGTGCTGTGTTCGAGTCCGTCGGTGTGCAGAACGTGCTCGCGAAGTCCAAGGGTTCTTCCAACCCGCACAACCTCGTGAAGGCTACGGTCGAGGCGCTCACCCAGATGCGCGACGCCTATACGGTGGCCGGTCTGCGCGGTGTCCCGATGAGCAAGGTGTTTAACGGATAATTAAGGAGACAGAATTATGGCAAAGTACAGAATTACCCAGGTCATCAGCAAGAATGGTGAGACCAGGCGTCAGATCGCCAACCTCCGTTCCCTTGGTATCCGCCGGATGCATCAGACCGTCGAGGTCGAGAAGAATCCCGTAACCACCGGTATGCTCGAGAAAGTCCGTCACCTCGTGAAAGTTGAAGAAATCTAATTTTGGGAGGACAACAGATGAAATTGAATAATCTCGCACCTGCAAAGGGTGCAACCAAGAATTCCAAGAGAGTCGGTCGCGGACAGGGTTCCGGCAAAGGCGGTACCGCCACCCGTGGTACCAAGGGTGCCCAGGCCCGTGCAGGCTATTCCCACAAGATCGGTTTCGAAGGTGGTCAGATGCCTATCCAGCGTACCCTTCCGAAGTTCGGTTTCAAGAACCCTACGCGTGTGGAATACCAGGCCGTGAACGTCTCCAAGCTCCAGGAGCTGGCCGAGAGGTTCGGTGTCTCCGCCATCACCCCTGATACCCTGATCGAGGCGGGTCTCGTTTCCAAGAACGACCTCGTGAAGGTGCTCGGAAACGGTGAGATCACCACGAAGGTAGAAGTAACAGCCCACGCATTCTCCAAGACCGCGATTGCCAAGATCGAGGCCGCTGGCGGCAAGGCTACAACACTTTAACATAGTGCAATGAAGAAGTTTATCGAAACAATTCAGAACATCTTCAAGATCGAGGAGTTACGCAAGAGGTTGGGTTATACCTTCCTCTTGGTACTCGTTTACCGTCTGGGATGTTTCATCGTGCTTCCGGGCATTGATGCCAACCTCCTGGCCGGGCTCCAGAGCAGTTCGCAGGAAGGTCTTGTGGGCCTCCTCAACATGTTCTCCGGTGGTGCTTTCGGTAACGCCTCCATCTTCGCGCTCGGTGTGATGCCGTACATCTCCGCATCCATCGTGGTCCAACTCCTCGGCATGTTCGTGCCTTACTTCCGCAAGCTGCAGATGGAAGGCGAGAGCGGCCGTCGGAAAATCAACCAGTTGACCCGCTACCTCACCGTAGCGATCCTGGCTGTCCAGTGCCCCGCCTACATGGCGCAGGTTCACAACCAGATCCCCTCTTCGGCTTTCGTGGCCGTCAATCAGCTGGGCTGGAGCAACTTCGCTTACAACCTCGTAACCACCCTCATCCTGATGGCTGGTTCGATGTTCGTGATGTGGCTCGGCGAGCGGATTACGGACCGGGGTATCGGCAACGGTATTTCCCTGATCATCATGATCGGTATCGTCGCCCGTCTCCCATTCGCCCTCATCGCCGAGGTCGGTGAGAAGCTGACCACCACCAACGGCGGTCTGCTCATCCTCGTGGTCGAGTTCGTGTTCCTGTTCCTCGTGTTCGTCGCTGCCATCGCCCTCACGCAGGGTGTCCGCCGGGTTCCCGTGCAGTATGCCAAGCGTGTTATCGGCAACAAGCAGTACGGCGGTGTCCGCAACTACCTCCCGATGAAGATCAATGCGGCCGGCGTCATGCCGATCATCTTCGCCCAGGCGCTGATGATGATTCCGCTCTTCTTCGGACGTTGGGACGCTACCCGTGGCTTCGCGGCCGTGATGAGCAATTACACCGGATTCTGGTATAACCTGGTCTTCGGCATCCTCGTCGTCGTCTTCACCTATTTCTATACGGCCGTCACCGTCAACCCGACCATGATCGCCGAAGATATGAAGAAGAACGGTGGATTCATCCCGGGCGTCAAGCCGGGCAAGAAGACCGTCGAGTACCTCGACTCCATCATGTCGAAGGTGACCCTCCCGGGCTCCATCTTCCTCGCCATCATCGCCATCCTTCCTGCGATTGCGATGCGGCTGGGTGTCGGCAACTCGTTCGCAAGTTTCTACGGCGGTACCTCGCTGCTGATCCTTGTGGGTGTTATCCTGGATACGCTCCAGCAGATTGAGAGCTACCTGCTCATGCGTCACTATGACGGTCTGATGAAGACCGGACGTCTGACCGGGCGCTCAGGAATGTAATTTTTGTGATAATCTTCAGAAAGATGACGAGGCCGAAAACCGAAGAAGAGATTGAACTCCTGCGAATCAACGGAGAGCTGGTGTCCAAGACACTGGCGGAAGTCGGCAAGCATGTCGCCCCTGGTGTGACAACGAAAACGTTGGATAGGGTGGCTGAGACTTTTATCCGGGATCACGGTGCTGTTCCGAATTTCTTGGGTTATGACGGTTTTCCTGCATCGATCTGTGCCTCTGTGAACGATGTCGTGGTCCACGGTTTTCCGTCCGACTACGTCCTCAAGGAGGGAGACATTGTCTCCATCGACCTTGGCACCATTTACAAGGGCTATAACGGTGATTCAGCATACACTTTCCCGGTTGGGGAAGTGTCTGCTGAGACCCGGAAGCTCTTGGATGTCACCAAGGAGTCCCTTTACCGGGGCATCGCAGCGGCCGTCGCGGGAGGCCGGGTCGGCGACATCGGACACGCGGTACAATCGTACGCCGAGTCTTTTGGTTTCGGAGTGGTACGTGAGCTGGAAGGCCACGGTATCGGCCGGGACATGCATGAGGATCCGGGCGTCCCGAACTACGGGCGTCAGGGCCACGGCAGTAGGCTCGTTGACGGAATGACGATCTGCATCGAACCTATGATCACCGCGGGAACGCGGGGGGTGTACCTTGCAAAAAACGGTTGGGCGGTACACACGGCAGACCACAGGAATGCAGCGCATTACGAACTGACGGTTGTTGTCCGTCACGGACAGGCTGAGCAGCTTTCTACCTTTGATTATATCGAGAAGGACCCGAGTATTCATTTTTAAGCAGATATTTGCATGTCAAAACAATCAGCAATCGAACAGGACGGAGTCATCATTGAGACGCTCCCCAACGCGATGTTCAAAGTCGAACTGCAGAACGGCCATGTCATCCTGGCCCATATCTCCGGTAAGATGCGGCAGAATTTCATCCACATCCTCCTCGGGGACAAAGTCCGGGTGGAAATGTCTCCTTATGATTTGAGCAAGGGAAGAATATCCTTCAGATACAAATAAAATTTTCAGCATTATGAAAGTCAAGACATCCATCAAGAAGCGCAGCGAAGATTGCAAGATCGTACGCCGTAAAGGCCATCTCTACGTGATTTGCAAGAAGAACCCCAAGTTCAAGATGCGCCAGGGATAATCAATTGTAAAACAATAAAGTAAGATAAAGTTATGGCAAGAATAGCCGGTGTTGATTTACCGAACAACAAACGCGGAGAGATAGGTCTGACCTACATCTTCGGAATCGGCCGCTCCTCTGCGAGAAAGATCCTCGAAGTGTGCGGTATCGATTATGACACCAAGGTGAACGAGTGGGATGATGACCAGATCGCGAAGATCCGTGCCGAGATCAACGAGAACTACAAGATCGAAGGCGAGCTCCGCTCCACCGTTCAGATGAACATCAAGCGCCTTATGGACATTGGCTGCTACCGTGGCGTACGTCACCGTATCGGTCTCCCTGTCCGTGGCCAGAGCACCAAGAACAACGCCCGTACGAGAAAGGGTAAGAAGAAGACCGTTGCCAACAAGAAGAAAGCAACCAAATAATTGATGAATTATGGCAAAGAAAACAACAACAACTAAGAAGAGAGTCGTTAAGGTTGACGCGCTTGGTGAAGCTCATATTTCATCAACATTCAACAACGTCATCGTTGCGCTTACCAACAGCATTGGCCAGGTTATCAGCTGGTCTTCCGCCGGCAAGTGCGGTTTCCGTGGCTCCAAGAAGAACACGCCGTATGCCGCCCAGATGGCTGCTGAAGATGCTTCCAAGACCGCTTTTGACGCCGGTCTGCGCAAGGTCAAAGTCTATGTGAAGGGTCCGGGCGCCGGCCGCGAGTCCGCCATCCGTACCATCAACAACGCTGGAATCGAAGTGGTCGAGATCATCGACGTCACCCCGATGCCGCACAACGGCTGCAGACCGAAAGGCCCGCGTAAAGTTTAATTAACCTTTTAAAAGTCAATTGCTATGGCAAGATATACTGGACCAAGTACCAAGATAGCCCGTAAGTTTGGCGAGCCTATTTTCGGAGCCGACAAGGATTTCGAAAAGAGAAATTATCCTCCGGGACAGCATGGCGCAGCCCGCAAGCGTGCCCGCAAGGCTTCCGAATATGGCAACCAGCTGAAGGAGAAGCAGAAGGTAAAATACATGTACGGTGTCCTGGAGCGTCAGTTCCGCAACACCTACGAGCGTGCTTCCCGCATGCAGGGTCAGAAGGGTGAGAACCTGATCATCCTCCTGGAGTCCCGTTTGGACAACGTGGTGTACCGCCTCGGTATCGCCCCGACCCGCGCCGCCGCCCGTCAGCTCGTCCTCCACAAGCATGTCACCCTCAACGGCGAGGTTTGCAACATCCCGTCCGCACAGGTGAAGCAGGGCGACACCGTGGCCGTCCGCGAGCGTTCCAAGAGCCTTGAGGTTATCCAGAACAGCGTGGCTTCCGCCAGCAAGTATTCCTGGCTCGAGTTCGACGCCAAGACGCTCACCGGCAAGTTCCTCAACATCCCGGCCCGTACCGAGATTCCTGAGACCATCAACGAGCAGCTGATTGTTGACCTCTACTCCAAGAACTAAAGCATTAACACCTAAAAAGAAATCATATGGCAATCTTAGCATTTCAGAAACCGGACAAGGTGATCATGCTCGAAGGCACTGATACCGTCGGCCGTTTCGAATTCAGGCCCCTTGAGCCTGGGTACGGACAGACCATCGGCAATGCACTCCGCCGCATCCTCCTGTCTTCTCTGGAAGGTTTTGCTATCAGCTCGATCCGCATCAACGGTGTCAACGATGAGTTCGACACGATCCCTGGCGTCATCGAGGGTATGCAAGACATCATCCTGAACCTCAAGCAGGTCAGACTCAAACAGATGGTTGAGTCTGTGGATAGCGAGACCGCGAACATCACCGTCAGCGGCAAGCAGGAGTTTACAGCAGAGGATATCTCCAAGGGATTGTCTTCTTTCAAGGTGCTGAATCCCGAGCTCCATATCTGCTCACTCGAACCTTCCGTCAAAATCGAGATGACGCTCGTCATCACCAAGGGCCGCGGCTTCGTGCCCGCCGAGGAGATGCGTGACGAGAACACCCCCATCGGCACCATTCCGGTGGACGCCATCTACACCCCGATCCGCAAAGTCAACTGGACGGTTGACAACTGGCGTGTCGAGCAGAAGACGGACTACGAGAAGCTCAACCTGGAAATCGTGACCGACGGTTCGATTACCCCGAACCTGGCCATCCAGGAGGCTGCGAGCATCCTCATCTACCACTTCAAGCTGTTCACGGATGACAAGAAGATCACCCTGGAGAGCACGGTGGAGAATGATTCCAAGGAGCTGGACGAAGAGTCGCTGCGCATGCGGCATCTCCTGCTGACCAAGCTTTCCGACATGGGTCTGTCCGTACGGGCATACAACTGTCTGAAAGCCGCCGATATCGATACCTTCGCTGACCTGGTTTCCTATTCCCGTCAGGAGCTGATGAAGTTCCGTAACTTCGGCCGGAAGTCCCTCAACGAAATCGATCTGCTGGTCGAGAAGATGCACCTCTCCTTCGGGATGGATGTCAAGAAGTATAATATCGAAGAAAAGAAGAAAAAGGAAATTTAATTATGAGACACAATAAGGCTATCAATCATCTTGGACGCAAGAGCGGACACCGCAAGGCCCTCCTCGCCAACATGGCTTCTTCCCTTATTCTCCATAAGCGGATCAACACCACGGTGGCCAAGGCCAAGGCCCTCAAGACCTATCTGGAGCCCCTCGTGACCAAGTCAAAGGATGACTCTACGCATTCCCGCCGTGTCGTCTTCAGCTACCTGAAGGACAAGAATGCCGTCACCGAGCTCTACCGCGTCATCGCTCCGAAGATCGCCGACCGTCCGGGCGGATATCTCCGTGTCCTGCACACCGGCTTCCGCCAGGGTGACGGCTCCGAGATGGCCCTCATCGAGTTCGTGGACTTCAACGAGGCCGCCCTCGCAGCCGCTCCGAAGAAGGAAGCGAAGAAGGGTACCCGCCGCAGCCGGGCCAAGAAGGCCGAGGCCGCTCCGGAGGCTCCCGCAGCAGAGGCACCTGCGGCAGAATAAGCTTTTTGCAGAGAAAAAAGGGACTGGAAGTTTTTCCGGTCTCTTTTTTTCATATATTTGCATGTCAGGCTACGGCCTGGACATGCGTTAACACATAAAACTGATGACCATGAATATACTTTTCTGTATCGTTCCGGCAGCGGCCCTTGTCGCCCTCCTGTTCGCCTGGATCTTCTTCCGGCAGATGTTCAAGGAAAGCGAAGGCACGCCGACCATGAAAGAAATCGCCCAATATGTCCGTGAAGGGGCTATGGCTTACCTGAAACAGCAATATAAAGTCGTGACGATTGTCTTTGTGGTGCTGGCCGTGCTTTTCGCCGTCCTGGCGTATGTGTTCCATATTCAGAATCCCTGGGTCCCCTTCGCCTTTCTGACCGGCGGTTTCTTCTCCGGCCTGGCCGGCTTCGTGGGCATGAAAACGGCGACCTACGCTTCCGCGCGTACGGCCAACGCCACCAGCCGGAGTCTCAATGCGGGCCTGAAAATCGCCTTCCGCAGCGGCGCCGTGATGGGATTGACCGTCGTGGGCCTCGGCCTGCTGGACATCTCCATCTGGTGGTGGATCCTCCAGGCCTTCTATGACCCGAGCGAAACCCAGAACCTGGTGGTGATTACGACCACGATGCTGACCTTCGGTATGGGTGCTTCCACCCAGGCCCTGTTCGCCCGTGTCGGCGGCGGTATTTATACCAAGGCGGCGGACGTGGGCGCCGATATCGTCGGCAAGGTCGAGCAGGATATTCCCGAAGACGACCCGCGCAATCCGGCGACCATCGCGGACAACGTGGGGGACAACGTCGGGGATGTCGCCGGTATGGGCGCCGACCTGTATGAATCCTACTGCGGCTCCATCCTCGCCACGATGGCCCTGGGCGCCTCCGCTTTCTTCGGCGACGTGCAGATGCAGACGAAAGCCATCCTGGCCCCGATGTGCATCGCCGCCGTCGGCGTGGTGCTGTCCCTGATCGGTATCTATGCCGTCCGGACCAAGGAAAAGGCCACCCTGCAGCAGCTTCTCGGCTCCCTGAGCCGCGGCACCAACCTCAGCTCCGTCCTCATCGCCGTCGCCACCTTCGGCATCTTCTACCTGCTGGGCTTCGGCAACTGGTGGCAGCTGTCGCTGTCCGTCCTGACCGGCCTGCTGGCCGGCGTGGTGATCGGCAAGGTGACGGAATATTACACGTCGCATTCGTATAAACCGACGCAGAAGCTGGCGGAAAGCTCGCAGACCGGTTCGGCCACCGTCATTATCGGCGGCGTCGGCCTGGGCATGATTTCCACGGCCATTCCGGTCGTCACGATCGCCGTGGCCATCCTGCTGTCCTATGGCTTCGCGACCGGCTTCGTCTTCAGCCCCGACCTGCTCAGCAACGGCCTGTACGGGGTAAGCATTGCGGCGGTGGGCATGCTCTCCACGCTCGGAATCACCTTGGCCACAGATGCTTACGGTCCGATCGCCGACAACGCGGGCGGCAACGCCCAGATGAGCGAGCTGGATCCTTCCGTGCGGGAAAAGACGGACGTCCTCGATGCCCTGGGCAATACGACGGCAGCGACCGGAAAGGGTTTCGCCATCGGCTCGGCGGCCTTGACGGCCCTGGCCCTGCTGGCTTCCTATATCGAAGAGATTAAAATCGGCCTCGGCCATATCGGGAAGACCGCCCTGCAGCTGGGCGACCGCGTGGTGGATGTGACCCATGCCACCATCCCGGATATCGTGTCTTACTTCGACATCAACCTGATGAACCCCATCGTCCTGGCGGGCATTTTCATCGGGGCGATGATGGCCTTCCTCTTCTGCGGCCTGACCATGAATGCCGTGGGTCGCGCCGCCCAGAAGATGGTGGTGGAGGTCCGTCGCCAGTTCCGCGAAATCGCCGGCATCCTGGAGGGAAAGCAGCGTCCGGATTACACGTCCTGCGTCAAGATTTCCACCCGTGCCGCCCAGCAGGAGATGATATTCCCGTCCCTGCTCGCGATCATCGTGCCGGTGGTCGTGGGCCTGATCCTGGGCCCTGCAGGCGTCATCGGCCTGTTGACCGGCGGCCTGGGCGCAGGCTTCGTGCTGGCCATTTTCCTGGCCAATTCCGGCGGTGCCTGGGACAATGCCAAGAAATATGTGGAAGACGGCCATTTCGGCGGCAAGAACTCCGATTGCCACAAGGCGACCATCGTCGGCGACACGGTCGGCGACCCGTTCAAGGATACCTCAGGCCCTTTGCTGAACATCCTCATCAAACTGATGAGCATGGTGTCCATCGTGATGGCCGGTCTGACCGTTCTGCTGCACAACTGATCCCCCCTCGGGGTGTAAGGAACGGTTTCCCCTTCCTGGCGGTTTGCTCCCGCGAGCACACCCGGGGAGGGGAAATCTTCATTCCAGGCGTCTCCAGGCGGTTTTTCCGCCGAAATGCCGGGCAAAGAAGGCGCGATTAGATAAAAATCCGACCAAAAGAACTAAAATTTTTAAAAAATAAGGGCGCTCTTTTGTAATCCCCGAAAAAACTTCGTAACTTGCGAATTGATTTAATAGGATTTTGAAGTTATAGGAGGCCTGTGCTATGAAAAGAATCACAATACGAGATGTCGCCCGGGAGGCTGGCGTTTCCGTGACCTTGGTGTCCTTCGTCATGAACGCCAAGCGGGACAAAGACGGGAAGTTGGACTGCCCGGTCAATGCAGAAACGGCCAAACGCGTGCTGCAGGTGGCCCAGGACCTCGGTTATAAAAGGAATTTCGCGGCGGCCTCGCTCCGCAGCGGCCGTTCAAATACCATCGCCGTCATCCCCAACGATATTTCGAACAAATTCTTCGCCGGCATCTCCCGCTGTATCGAAGAAAAGGCCGACAAGAAGGGCTACACCGTCTTCTTCGCCAGTTCGGAAGAAAGTGCGGACCGGCTCGGTGCGGCCATCGACGCCGTGCTGGCCCACAACGTGGACGGCATCATCGTCGCACCGGTGACGGGTGGTGACGACGCCATCCGCAAGGCCCTGGACGCCAAGGTGCCTGTGGTCTTGCTCGACCGCGACGTGGACGGCCTGCAGGGTGTCGGAAAGGTGCTCCTGGACGATGAGGCGGCCGGCCGGATGAGCGCGGAACTGCTGCTGGAAAAGGGCCTGAAGAAAGTGGAGATGATCTCCTATACCCTCGGCATCTCCAGCCTCCCCGAACGGGAGGCCGGATACCGCAAGGCGATGATGGACCATGACCTCTATCAGAATGCCAAAGTCCACTACACCACCTACGGCAAGGCGGACAGCGACGTGGAGACCATCATCCGCGAAGCGGTGGACCGGGGCGTGGAAGCCTTCTTCCTGCCCACCTATTCCCTTTCGGCCACGGTGCTGGCCGTCATGAAGAAGCTCGGCATCCGGACCCCGGACGACCTGGCCATCGTGGGATTCGACGAGAGCGACATCTATAGCCTCTATGCCACGACGGTCACCCACATCGTCCAGCCGCTCAAGGAACTGGGTGAGAAATCGGTGGAGGTGCTGACCAGTATGATCCAAGGGAACCCGGAAGAGCGTATTATCCTGAAACCCGCGATCATCTACGGAGGATCGACGGACATAAACAAATGATGAACTGAGAGCGTGCCTGTCATGCTCTCATTATTTTTAGACAGAAACCTAACCCTATCACGACATGAAATTAGACGGAAGACGTGAAAGTACCAACGTGCAGGACCGGCGCAGGTCCGGCGGCAAGGCGGCAGGCCTCGGCCTGGGCGGTGTCATCATCGTAGCGGCCATCACCCTGTTGATGGGCGGCAACCTCGGCGACGTGTTCAATGTCATCAGCTCCCAGGGCGGCGGCGTGGTGACGGAACAGGAATCGGCCGAATTTACGGCCGAAGAACAAGCCCTGGCCGCTTTCTCCAAGAAAATCCTGGCCGGTACGGAAGACGTCTGGACGGCCTATTTCGAGCAGAACGGTCTCGGGCAGTATGTTTCCCCGACCATGGTCCTCTATACCGGCACCACCCAGTCCGGCTGCGGCACGGGAAGCGCCGCCATGGGCCCCTTCTACTGCTCGGCCGACCAGTGCCTGTACATCGACCTGTCCTTCTTCAGCTCGATGCGGAGCCAGCTCGGGGCAGACGGGGATTTCGCCTATGCCTATGTCATCGCGCATGAGGTCGGGCACCATGTCCAGCACCTGCTCGGCACTTTGGGCCAGGCCCATCAGCAAATGGCGCGGATGGACAAGGCCGACGCCAACCGCCTCAGCGTGCGCATCGAGCTCCAGGCCGACTTCTATGCCGGAGTCTGGGCCCATCATGACAATGCGATGTTCGGCTCGATCGAGCCGGGCGACGTGGACGAGGCCATCCGCTGCGCCTCGGTCATCGGCGACGACTACCTGCAGAAAAAGGCCCAGGGCTATGCCGTGGAGGAATCCTTCACCCATGGCACCGCGGCCCAGCGCAAGAAATGGCTCAGCCTGGGCATCCAGACCGGCGACATCCGCCGGGGCGACACCTTCCGCCTGAGCGAGAGCCAGCTATAAGAGAATCAATGCTTTACGAAATCATACAAATTAACGAAAACCCCAAAGCACATGAAACATTTCACCTTGCCGCAGGACGGCGGCCTGATTGAGGAAAATCTTCCCAAGGGCGTCCTGCACAGCTTCGAAAAAATCACGACGGAAATCTTCCAGGATTCCACCGATGCCAGCGACATCATCGCCGGTATCATCATCAAGAGCATCCGCGACCATGAGGCCGCGAACACCGGCCGGACATTCCGCCTCGGCCTGACGACGGGCGCCTCTCCGGTATCCCTGTACAAATGGCTGACCCGCTATTATCAGGAAGGGAAGGTCTCCTTCGCCAACGTGGAGGTCTTCTCCATCGACGAATACTATCCTGTCTCCAGCGATCATCGCCAGAGCCGTAACTACCGGCTGCACAACGAGTTCCTCGACAAAGTCGATATCGCCGAAGAAAATATCCATATCCCGGACGCCACCGTTCCCCAGGACAAGGTTTCCGACTATTGCGCCGAGCTGGACAAGCAGGCGCGCGGCCTGGACCTGCTGGTCATCGGTGTGGGCGAGGCCGGCCAGATCGGCTTCAATGAGGCCGGCGCCACGCCGAAGAGCCGTACCCGGGTGGTCCAGCTGTCCTATTCTTCCCGCAAACGCCAGGCGAAGAATTACAACGGCAACATCAAATTCACCCCGAAGACGGCCCTGACCCTGGGTATCGATACCATGCTCTCCGCCAAGCGCATCATCCTGATGGCCTGGGGCGAGAAGAAAGCCGAAGCCGTCAAGGCGATGGCCGAAGGCCAGATGGACGGTATCTATCCGGCCGCCTACCTCCAGCTCCATGACAACTGCACCCTCTATGTCGATGAGAACTCCGGATCCCTGCTGACCCGCATCGTCTCCCCGTGGATGGTCGGTTCCTGCCGCTGGTCCCGCAAGTATATCCGCAAGGCCGTCGTGTGGCTCTGCCAGACCGTCCACAAGCCGATCCTCAAGCTCACCCAGAAAGACTATCTGGAGAACTCCCTGGGCGAACTGCTCGAGCTCTACGGTCCCTTCGACAAGATCAACATCGACGTATTCAACGACCTGCAGCATACCATCACCGGCTGGCCCGGCGGCAAGCCCAATGCCGACGACAGCACCCGTCCGGTGAAATCCGCACCCTTCCCGAAGAAGGTGCTCATCTTCTCCCCGCACCCGGACGACGACGTCATCTCGATGGGCGGTACCTTCATCCGTCTGGTCGAACAGGGACATGATGTCCATGTCGCCTACGAGACGTCCGGCGACCTGGCCGTTCACGATGACGTGGTGCTCCAGCACATGGATGCAGCCTATCAACTCGGCTTCGCCGACAAGTTCGACGAGGTGAAGGCCATCATCGATTCCAAGCATCCCGGCGAACCGGAGCCGAAAGCCCTGCTGGCCATCAAGGGGGCCATCCGCCGCAGCGAAGCCCGTGGCGCCGTCCGTTCGTTCGGCCTCAATGCCAACACGAACGCCCACTTCCTGAACCTCCCGTTCTACGAGTCCGGCGGCGTGACCAAGTTGCCGCGCACGCAGGCCGACCTGGATATCATCAAGGCCCTGATCAGGCAGATCAAACCGGACCAGATCTATATGGCCGGCGACCTGGCCGACCCGCACGGCACGCACCGTGTCTGTACGGAAGCCGCCCTGGAGTCCATCGAGCAGCTCAAGGCCGAAGGCGAGTCCTGGCTGGAGAATACGACCATCTGGCTGTATCGCGGCGCCTGGATGGAATGGGAGCTCGGCCGTGTCGATATGGCGGTTCCGCTGAGCCCGGATGAACTCATCAAGAAGCGTCACGCCATTTTCCGCCACCTTTCCCAGAAAGACATCGTCCCCTTCCCGGGCGACGACCCGCGCGAATTCTGGCAGCGTGCCGAAGAGCGTACCCAGAATACGGCGTCGCTCTACAATGAGCTCGGCATGGCTGAATACCAGGCCATTGAAGTCTTCCTGAAACTTTGTTAAGTCATACAGCCATGAAAGTTATCATTCGTGAAAACGCAGCGCAGGGCTCCCTTTGGGCCGCGCATTACATTGCTGCGAAAATCAAGGAAAAGGCGGCCCGGACCGACAAGCCTTTCGTGCTGGGCCTGTGTACCGGTTCCACCCCCATCGAGACCTATGCCGAACTGATCCGCATGGTCAAGGCCGGGGAACTGTCCTTCAAGAATGTCATTTCCTTCAATATGGATGAATATGTGGGCCTGCCCGAGAGCCATCCCGAGAGCTACCACAGCTTCATGCACCGCTATCTTTTCGACCATATCGACGAGCCCGCCGGGAATATCCATATCCTGAACGGCAATGCCCCCGACCCGGTCGCGGAATGCGCCGCTTATGAGGAGGCCATCGTCGAGGCCGGCGGTTTCGACCTGTTCCTCGGCGGCGTCGGGGAAGACGGCCATATCGCCTTCAACGAGCCTTTCTCCTCCCTGGCTTCCCGTACCCGCGTCGTGACCCTTACGCAGGATACCCGCGAGGTCAATTCCCGTTTCTTCGGCGGGGATGTGAACCAGGTGCCGAAACAGGCCCTGACGGTCGGCGTCGCCACCGTGCTGAGCAGCAAAGAGGTGGTCATCCTGGCTTTCGGCAGCAAGAAGGCCCGTGCCCTCAAGGATGCCATCGAAGGCCCGATGTCGCACTATTGCACCTTGTCCGGCCTGCAGTCGCATCCGGCCGGCACGATCGTCTGCGACGAGCTTTCCGTCGGCGAACTGAAGGTGAACTCCTACCGGTACTTCAAGGCCGTAGAGGAGGCTGAGAAATAAGACGATGACCCGCAGGTGGGTCATGGGTGTACTGACGCTCTTCCTGGCGGCTTGTGCCAGGGAGAGCGTTGTGCCTGTGCAGCCGCCTGTTCCTGCCTGTGAAGGCGAGCCGGGCGTGCTGCTGGTCCGTACGGTCCGGCCGGTGCTGCCGACCAAGGCCTTCTCGGATGCGGAGCCCCTGTTCCAGGCGGATCCCCGTTATCCGCAGCGTTTCGCCCGCGCCGGACTGGACCGCTGGTTCCGGGTCCGTTTCCCGGCGGAAATTCCTCTGACTGAGGCCCGTGCGCGCCTGCTGGAGAGCGGTGAAGTGGAATGCGTCAGCCCGGAAGTGACCGTATCCTTCCCGGCCCCCCGCGCGGTAGCGGCGAGCCTGCCGGCCGTTCCCTCCGTCCTGCCCTTCGACGACCCTTTCCTGCCCCGGCAGTGGAGCCTTGTCAATGACGGCAATGTCCGGGAATCCGTCGCCGGCGCGGACATCAATATCCTCGACGCCTGGAAGGTGACGACCGGGCTGCCCGAGGTCGTGGTCTGCATCGTGGACGGCGGCATCGACACGACCCATCCCGACCTGGAGGCGGCGCTGTGGACCAATCCCGGGGAAATCCCTGACAACGGCCTGGACGATGACGGAAACGGTTATGTCGATGATATCCATGGATATAACTTCTGCGCTTCGAGCGGGGCCGTGGTGCCGGATGCGGACAGCCACGGTACCCATGTCGCCGGCCTGGTGGGGGCGCGCAGCAACAACGGCGTCGGCATCGCCGGCGTGGCGGGCGGCGACGGTTCGCCCGATTCGGGCTGCCGCCTGATGAGCGCCCAATGGTACCAGGCCAAAAACCTGCTGAGCGGGCAGGCGGCCGCCCTGGTCTATGGTGCGGACAACGGCGCCGTCATCAGCCAGAACTCCTGGGGCTTCCTGTCCCGGTCGATGACGCAGGTTCCGGAATATATCCGGGACGCCATCGACTATTTCATCGACAACGCGGGCTGCGACGACGCGGGCAACCAGCGCCCGGACGCCCCGATGAAAGGCGGGGTCGTCGTCTTCTCCGCGTGCAATGAAGGTGTTGAATATCAGAACTTTCCTTCGTCCTACGAGCGGGTCGTCTCCGTGACAGCCTGCGATGCCGCCTGGCACAAGGCGAGCTATTCCAACTACAACGACTGGACGGATATCTGTGCGCCCGGCGGCGAATATGCCGGGGACGAATATTACGACGGGATGATCATCAGCACGGCCGCGGAAGGAAGCTATTACTGGATGATGGGGACGTCCATGGCCGCTCCGCTGGTCAGCGGGACGGCGGCTTTGGTCGTGTCGGCCTGGGGCGGTCCCGGATTTATCGCGGACATGTGCAAGTCCCGTCTGCTCAGCGCGTTGCGCCCGGTGGATATCGACCAGCTCAACCCGGCCTATGCCGGAAAGCTGGGGGTGGGGTATCTGGATGCCTCCCTGGCGGTCTGCGCCGCGCAGGACAGGCCGGCCCCTTCGCCGATTGCCGCGGTGGATATCGTTCCGGACATCACGTCGGCCCGCTGGTCGTTCAAAACGGTGGCCGACGGCCAGGGGACGGCTCCTGCCTACGAAATATCCCTGAGCCTGCAGCCGCCCCGGGATGGCGTTTTTCCGGATTTGCAGGCCCGGGTGACGAGGCAGGCGACCCGGGGTGCCGCGCCGGGCGAGGACCTAAGCGGCATGTTCGAGGACCTGGCTCCGGATACGGATTATTACCTGACCGTGGTCGCGACCGGTGTGACCGGCCTGCCCTCTGCGGCCTATACGACGCCTTTCCATACGCTGGAGAACCATGCGCCGGTCCTGTCCGGCCTGCCTGCCGGGCCGGTGTCCGTGTGCTCCCATACGCCCGCTTCGCTGACCCTGTCCTGCTCCGATCCGGACGGACAGGCGGTAAGCTTTTCTGTGTCAGGTGCTTCGGCCTCCGGTAAGTCTTCTGCTGAAGGCCAGCTGGTGCTTACGCTGGACGCTTCAGGGCCGGAAGGGGAGCGGGAAGCCGTCATCGTCCTGACCGACGCCCTGGGGCTGTCTTCTACCTGGCGCCTGCCCTGGAAGGCCCATACCTATCGGGCGCCGACCCTGACCGGGCAGCCCGGGGGCCGTCTTCTGGCTGCCGGACAGGATGACTACCTCCCGCTGGAGGGGCTGTTCTCCGCCTGCGAACCGCTCAGCTATACCGTCTCCGCGACGGACGGCGTCCATGCCTCCATCTATGATAACAGCTTGACGCTCATCGGTTTGTCTGTGGGTGCGGCGGAGGTGACCCTTCGGGCTGCCGACCCTTATGGCGCCTCGGCCGAGACTGCTTTCCGCGCGCAGGTGGTCGAGGATATGGACGAGCTGCTCTATGCCTGCTATCCCATTCCCTGCACGGATGTCCTGAACCTGCTGGTCAATCCCGGCGCGGAGACCGTCTCCGTCACCCTGTATTCCGCCACCGGTGCACGGGCCCTGCAAGGCAGCTGGACGCCGAAGGGCGACTATTTCCATGTGCTGGATGTTTCGGGCCTGGCTCCGGGCCGCTATACCCTGGAGCTGACCTCCGGTTCCTCTCGGCGCTCCCTGCCTGTTCTCAAGCGTTAAGCGGGCACGGTTCTTGCCAAGGCTAAACGGCATGGGACAGACCCCGCATATCGCCGAAGAGGACATCCGTCAGTGGTGTCGGGACGGCGCGTACGAGCAGGCGTTCCAGGCGATTGTCCGCCGCTTTTCGGAGTCTTTGTACTGGCATGTCCGGCCGCTGATGGATAGCCATGAGGACACCGATGACCTCCTGCAGGAAATCTTCATCAAAATCTGGTCGGCGCTCCCGGCTTTTCGCTGGGAGTCCCAACTGTACACATGGATCTACCGCATCGCCACCAACGAGGCCCTGAACGCCCTGCGCCGCAAAAAGGTCCGGGCTGCCCTCCAATTCCGCTCCCTGTCCCATGTGCGCGAAATCACGGATGACGACCCGTACTTCGACGGGACCGCCGCCCAGAACCGCCTGCTGAAAGCCTTGCGCACCCTGCCCGCCAAACAGCGCGCCGTCTTCTCGATGCGCTACTTCGAAGACCTCAAATACGAAGAAATCGCCCCCATCCTGGGCACCTCCGTCGGCTCCCTCAAAGCCTCCTACCACATCGCCGCCGAAAAGCTGAAATCCCTCCTGGCCAGCGAGCTGTAGGGGATGTGGGCTACTGGAACAAATCTTCCATTGTCAATTTGACGGGAATATCTGCTGCATTTCCATTGTCTGTGAGCCCGAAGGTGACAGCATCTTGCGCTTCGTTGGCGTGCAGAGAGAGTGATTATCTTTCAAAATAGCGTTATAAGTCGTGGAAATCTACGAAAAATCGGCACATTTCCACGACTTATAGCGCATAAATCGGTCGGTGTCTCTATGTTGCAAATTTAATTTGGATACTAAAACGGCATCCATTATATTTGCAAAAAAGATGTAATCAGGCGGGTTGGTAATTTTGTAGGATGAAAGAAGCAACAAAAACATTCCTGCGGGCATTCATTCCCGGGTTCTTGGCGACCGTCCTCGGCATCTTGCTGACTTTCGGCGTCGATAGCTGGAACAGCGCACGCAAGCGGGAAAAGACCGCACAGCTGCTTGCCGGACAGATCGTCGGGAAGATGGACCGGACATACAAGAGCCTCATGGAGTACCAGGAACTCTACGACACCATCGATTCTACATCGATGTGTCTCCATCTTGCCATCCTCGCGGATACGCTTGAAAGGATCGATTCCTCCGTCGCCATAACCTTCATTAACAGCGCCTTGTCCGAATATGTGCAGGCCGATGTCGATAGCGGCGTAGATGCCTACAAGGATGCCATCCTCGCCAACATCGGCAATGTGGAGCTGCTGGGGCATATCGATGATTTTTATTCCTATGCACGGCAGTATGCCGATGTCTCGGCCCAGGTCGTAAACCAGAAAAGGGTCGTATCGGACCTCGTCTATGGGTATTTCTACGGGAAATGGGACGCAACGGTTTATGATTACGTGCGTTACCTGCACGAACTTCCTGAGTTTAATGTCTATTATTCCCGGATGCAGAATGTCCGCCTGTCCCTGCAGCAGATCGGCTCGGCGATGGACGCGGAACTGGCGGCCTGCAAGGAAATTCTGAACATAGAAATCCCAGATTGACATGTCGTTCCATAAAAAGAAAAGACCGAATCCTTACAAGGAATCGAACGAAGCGTTCCTCCAAGCAAAAGCCCGGGAAGAGGGGATTGTCGCCTTGGACAACGGTGTCCTGTATAAAGTGCTGGAGGAAGGCTCTGGAAGCAGGAAGCCGACGCCCCGGAGCATCGTGTATGTCCATTATACAGGAAAGCTCATCGACGGGACGGTCTTCGACTCCACCGAAGGCCAGCCTCTGCCTGCGTTGTTCATGGTCGGCGACCTCATCATGGGCTGGCAGATCGCCCTCACCCGGATGCATGAAGGCGACAAGTGGGAAGTCTATATTCCTGCCAAGTGGGGCTATGGTGCCATGAAAATGGATGACATTCCCGCCCACAGTACGCTGGTTTTTGAGCTCGAACTTGTCAAGATAGAACGATGATTACGATTCTTGAAATGAAACTCGGCAGTCTTGAAGGCTTCTTCGCTATAGGCACATCGTGCCCCCATTACTGTCCGATCTCCTGGAGGATGTAGTCGAGGCGGCCGAGGTGGCGGATGATCCAGAGGACGTAGCGGATATCGACGCAGACGCACATGTTGTAGCCATCGACGGACTCGAAATTGCTGGCGAGGGACTCTTTGTTGCCGTCGAAGGCCAGGCCGATCAGTTCGCCGCGGGCGTTGAGCACGGGAGAGCCGGAATTGCCGCCGGTGATGTCATTGTCCGTGAGGAAGTTGACGGGGAAGTCTTCGGGCGGGAGCACGGCCTTGAAGCTATCCGGATAGGCAAAATCATGGTTGGCCGGGTTGTATTTCTCCCGCAGGCCCTTCGCCGTACTCTGCCAGTTGCACCAGACACCGTCCCACGGGGACAGCGGACGTACGCGGCCATAGGTCAGCCGCATGGTGGAGTTCGCATCGGGATATTGCGGAACGCCCTGGCCGTCCAGCACGCTGTAACGGGCCCGGACATAGCTGCGCCGCAGCGCAGGCAGGTCGGCCACATGCTGCTCGGCCTCGTTCATGGCGACGATGTTCAGCTCCCGGATATAGCGATACAGGCGGTCCGCCTTGATGTCGCCCTGGAAAGCGGCAACTAGCTCATCGTCAGGAACCTCCCCGAATCCGGCCAGGCAGGACCCCTCCCAAAGCCACGCGGCCATGGCGTCATAGTCGCTCCCGAAACGCTCCTGCATCTCCCGGTGGATGGGCCGGAAGAACACGGGGTCGATATGGGTCATGAACTCTCGCACGGAGAAGGCCAGGAGGGCTTTCTCTACCCCGGGATCGGTCGCCTCCAAGGCGTTTCGCAGCTGTGCCCGGGCTCCCGCGAGGTTTTTCGCGCTGCCCATCCGCATGAAATAGCGCGACACGATGAGCCCGCGGACCAGGGTCTCCCGGTAATAGACTTTCTGCCGCTCGATGTCCCGGATGGCGGCATATTCCGCATCCAGGTCCTCCAGCAGCGGCTTGTAGTCCTGCATATAGGCCGCCTCCCAGGTGCGGCGCCGGCCGATGACGTCGAAACGGTCCACGCAGCTGACTTCGCCCTCCTGCAGCTCGGCCACATTGCTGAGGCTGAAGTAGGCGTCGGAATACTTGCGGCGGATCTCCGGATCGGACTCCATGCCCTGGCGGATGATGTCCATCTGGGCGGCACGCAGGCGGTTGGACACGGGATGCTCCACATGGATGACATGCTCCAGCTCCGCCGATGAGGAATAGCGGGCGGTATGGCCGGGATAGCCGATGACCATGGCATAGTCCCCTTGTTTATAGCCTTTCGTGCTGATTTTCAGGTGCCTGCGCGGATGGAGCGGCACATTCTCCGCGGCGTAGGCCGCGTTCGTCCCGTCGGGGGCCGTATAGACCCGGTACAGGGCGAAATCCGCCTTGTGCTGGGGCCATTCCCAGTTGTCCTCGTCTCCGCCGAAAGCGGCCACGGATACGGGCGGCGCCCCCACCAGGCGTACGTCGGTATAGACCGTATAGAGGGACATGTAGTACTTCTCTCCGGCCCACATCGAAGTAAGCCCCGCCTCCAGGCCGGAGGCGGTGGCATATTTCTTCTCCATGATGGCGGAAATCCGGCGGCTGCCGTGGTTGAGGCCGGCGGCGGCCAGGGAATCCTTCAGCGCGGCGACCTCATCCGTCACATCCAGCACCCGGCGCAGGAAATAGACCTCCTTGCCCGGAATGGGAATTTCCCGGTCCCGGGTCATGGCCCAGAAACCGTCTTCCAGGTAGTTGTGTTCCGGGGTGCTGAGGGCGGCCACGTCGGAGAAGGCGCAATGGTGGTTCGTAATCATCAGTCCCTCGTCCGAAATCATGCTGCCGGTGCAGTAGAATCCGAAGGAAATGATGGCATCCGAGACGCCTCCTGCCTGCTCGTTGTAGATTTCCCGGGCGGAAAGCTTCAGCCCGCGTGCCTTCATGTTCTTTTCCAGAGCCTTGTTCAGGCTCTGGATCAGCCACATGCCCTCGTCGGCCCGTGCGCCGCTAAAGGCGCACAGGCACAGGGCGAGAGTAAGTAATAATTTCCTCATGGAGAAAGGTTTACAATTATTTTATTCCGTGTCGCGGACGCAGCGGAGCGGTCCGGCAATGCGGTAGCTGACCTTGGTACCGTTGCAGGTATATTCCGCCTCGGTGGCCTTGTTGGTCATCGGCATCATGCCCCAGAACTGGAGGTTCTTGATGCCGCTGGTCTCGTCGCCCGAGGTGTTGTAGGTTACGCCGGCATAGGAAGAACCGCAGGTCATGCTGGAGCAGAGGTGGTCGTAGTTCGCCATGCGGCCCATGAAGGTCCCGCTTGCCTTGGTGTTGTCCGTGATGGAGATGCTGCCGACCGCCGCCATGTTGAAGCCGTCGGCATTCAGCAGGGCGATGGAACCGTTGGCTCCGTCATAATAGGGGGCTTCCGTGTTCGTCGTAATCGGGCTGACAGCCTTGCCGACCAGGCCCACGATATCGTCGATCGTCGGGACGTGCCAGCCGGTCGGGCAGATGCCCTGGGCGCCTTCGAGCGCTTCGGCCTGGGCCACGCTGGTGAGGTCGCCGACCTTGAGGCCGAGGGCTACCTCGTTCTGGTACAGATAACCGTTGGCGGCGATGGTCTCGGCGTCGGTGGCGAATTCCGCGGCGGAACCGTCAGCGTTGAGTCTCAACGGCATGAAGACGCCGGCGGTCACGGCGGTCAGATCGCTGGCCGGGGTGAATCCTTCCGGCACATAGGCCAGGTTCTGGGCCATCCACCACTTGCCGTCGTCCATCTTCACGACGTTGTACTTGACATTGTCATAGGTGAAATAACCCTCATCGAGGTTCTCCTCGAACTGGACGGGTTCGACATCGTTGTCGGGCTTCAGCTCACCGCCGTCGGTCCAGTCCTCGATGTCGCCGGAAAGCACGATCTGGATGTCTTCCGCATTGACAATCATGTTGATGGTGTACTTCTTGCCGGCGGCCAGGGTGGCCTCCTGCAACTTCTGGCTCATCTCCTTGCCGGCAGCCGTCACGGCAGCCGTGATAACGGCGGTCTGGGGCGGGACGATGGCGACGAAAGAGGTCTCACCGGCCGGATAGGCCGTGATGTCGGTCTCGGCCGGGGCGGCAGCCACCGCTGTTGCGTTGAACTGGGCGTCCAGGGTGGCTTCAAGGGCGAGGCCCTTCAGCTTCAGGGCATCCAGGGTGTAGCCGGCATTGTTCGTGATGACGACTTCCAGGCGGCTGAGTTTGTGCTTGAAAGGCATGGCCACGGCATTCGCCGTCGGCAGGACGCCTTCCTTATAGGCGGCGATGAGGTCGGATCCGGCCAGGCCGTTGCTCTGGTCGGCCTCCACGGCGAAGCTGGTCGGCACGGTAGAGGCATAAGGATAATAGGCCGTCAGGGTAGCGGGGTCGGTGCCCTCGCTGTACCACAGCAGGTTGGACGAGAATTCCAGGCCGTTGTAGGTCAGTTTCTCGTTGGTGGCGAAAGCGCCGGAGGCACGGGAGACCGTCAGGCCGATGGCGTCGCCGTTCTCGAAGGACGTCTCGGTTGCTTTGGTCATCACCGGCGAGATCCGGATGGTGTAGTCCTTCCCGGTCTCGGAAGGGGTGACAGGACTTCCCTGAGGAGTCTTGTTGCAAGCTGCGAAAGCCAGGACGCAGGTTGCGAGGATAAGTACTTTTTTCATATACATGAAGATTAAGAATTAAAAATCATATCCGATACGCAGGAGGCTGGCTTGCCGGTCGGCCCCCGGGAGGAGTTTGATCTGGAAAGCGTGTACATAATGGCACTGCGCTTCGACGAAGAGCGGCACCTCCCGGGCGAGCGTAAAGTTATACCGCAGGCCCAGGGTGACGCCGACACGGCTGGCGTCCGAGAGTTCCTGTTCGCGGTCCCACCATTCCTTCATGCGGAAAGGCTTGGACACGACGCCCAGGTTTTCGTCATCGTTCTCGACGATATCGCTGTGTTCGCCGATTTTGTTGCCGCCCAGCAGAGCGGCCGTCAGTTCGAAGGGGCCGATGGGAATCCGGGTCTGCACCGACACTTCCATCACGGTGGACGCGTCCAGGTCCAGGTAGGGGTACATCAGGGTGCTGCGCTCGATATTCCGGGTAAACAAGGCCCTCGCCTCCAATTTCCATCCCTTCTCCGCGAAATAGCGATAGACCGGCCCGCCGCTGAGGTCCCGCCGTTCGTAGATCCGGTTGGAACCATACAGTACAGGCGTCGTGACGCCGCCTACGGAGGTCTTTTCCAGCACGGTCTCGTAGTTCTCTTTCCGGTCCCAGGCCAGGGTGGCGGCAAAGACATGTACGTCCTTGTTCCGGTGCCAGGTGTATTGCAGGCGGGCGGCCATCGATGCCCCCGGGAAACGGAACCAGGTATAGCCTTTCTCGCCCACTTCGCCTTGGCTGCGGATGTATTCGAAATCGCCGTAGAGGTAGTTCCCGAGTTCGGCCTGGACGGCGAATCCGTGGGAAATCTCCTTGACCGGCAGGCGATCGACGCCTGCTTCGGCCAGGTGGAGGCCGCTGCCGTTCCAGACCTGGTAGGTACCGTACATCAAACCCTTGTCCAGGAAGGCATAGTAGGATTCGGCCGTGGCGGATCCGATCTGCTCGGCGGTAATGAATTCGGACGTCTTGCTGAAAATATAGGACGCGCCCAGCACGAAACCGTCGCCGTCATAGGCCAGGGACGGGACCACCTCCAGTTCCTGCCGGTAGGTGGTGTGGCGGATATCCTTGCGTTTGGCGTAGTTGGCCCCACCGAAGCGCAGCGTCCCGCCCGGGATCCAACGGCTGTCGTTCAACCAGGCGAATCCGCCCGACATCCGGTAGGTCTGCAAGGTCTTCTGACCGGGTGTAAATTCCAGTATATCAATGGGATAATATCCGGGGTGGATAAACATGGACCCCATCATGTCCCGGCCGCTCTGGAGGGAGAAATCGAAGTCGCCCTTCAGGAGCAGGTTGGGGATGTGGACCTCCGTCTCTGCGCTCGCCCCTGCGCTCCAGAGGTTCTGGGCCTCGGAGGCGCTGCGGAATCCGCCCGAAGTGAATCCGCCCGTCAGCGCGGCGCTGGAAGCGGCCGTCTTGCCGCAGATGAAGGCCCGGGGGGAAGATGAGGCGTCCAGACCGGCGATGTTCCGGCCTTCCCGCCAGGCTTCCCAGTCATAGATTTCCTGGGAATATACCTGCTGAGCGCAAAGCACCAGGCCCAGCAGGGCTGCCCATCTACGGATGGAGCGACTGTGTTTCGCGTTCATAGAAATCTTCCGTTGAATTGTTGGTATCCTGTAATATCTCAAATCCGGCCGCTTCGCTGGCCGCCTCATCCACTTTGCGCATCAGGGACCGTCCCTTGAAGGTCTCGCTCAGGGTCACATAACCGGCGTCGATGGCCGGCACCAGCCGTTTGTGGTTGTCGGAGGCCCCGCCGTTGAACACCTCGATGCCGTCGATGACCCAGGCATTCGGGACGGCGACCACCCGGTCAATCGCGCTGCCCGGCACCTGGACCAGGTTGTCCGGCTGCGCCACAAAGTCCTGGATCGTCGTTTCTTCCGCCCGGAAAATGACGAAGGCCGGGGAGTTCAGCGACACGGTATAGGCATTGGCCTGTCCGGTTTTGACGACCACATTCAGGTAATGGTCTTCGGCGATCTGGTCCCCCGGCACCGGGTGATAGGCCGGATTGGGGAAATAGACCGGATTGTAGCAGACGAAATAGCCGGGGCGGTTGAGGTTGACCGAGTGCGGATATTGGGCCGCGTGGTCGATGGCGCCGCGCAGGCAGATGACCGCATCCGCCCCCGGGTCCAGCGGGAAGGCCGTCCCGTCGCCGCCCACCTGCCACAGGGCCTGGATGATGGGGACGAAGTCCGGCAGGCCGTTTTCGCCGTCCCAAGGGTTGGCCGCGTTGCTGTTATAGGGCGACAGGGTGCCCAGGCAGAGCCCGTCCAGATAGACCGGCAATTCGTCGTTGTTGTGCAGGATCAGGTACTGGTCGGCCTGGTAGGTGCCCTCTTCCGGTTCCTTGCTGCATCCGCCGCAGTAGAGTTCCTTGATGACCAGCGAAGCGGCCTTGGAATAGGCCAGGTCGATGCTGCGGCTGACGTCCGCGTCGTTCACGACGACCCGCTCGGCCGTCCCGTTGAAGACGTCCTTGCCGTCCCGGTCATGGATGGCGACGCGGTATATGCCGTTGGGCAGCCGGGTGGACGCCTTGCCGGCCGCATCCGTCTCCAGGCGGTAGGCGCTGCCGCCCGTCGTGCTTTCGATGGACACGGTCGCTCCGGCGCGGACCGGGTAGCCTTCCGGATACACCGCCTGGACCGTCAGGATGTTCAGCGTGTTCCCGTAGGGCGCTCCCATTTCCATACAGGCACTCAGGAGCAGGAGCGCACAGAGCGCGGTTATAATTTTATTCTGCATGTCAGTCCGTAATAGAAATTGGGGGTGAAAATGGCGCTGACGCCCGTGGCGCGGCTCGTCACGAAGCTCCGGGCGTTGGTAAAGTTGTTGGCGAAGAAGGACAGGGACACATGGTCGCCGATTTCCTTAGTTACGCTCAGGTTGGCGGACAGATAGGGCTCATACCCGTCTGCCGCGAAGGTGTAGATGTTGCCCGACCGCAGGATCAGGCGGGCGAGTTCCGGGTCGGCGGCGGAAGCGGCCGTCCAGGGGTGCTCCACGCCGTCCAGGTCGATATAAGCCGTGGGATAGACGGCCGTATAGGACTTCCCGTCATAGATGTTGCCGCCCGTCGGCGCGTTGGATTCCGCCCCCACCGTGAAGGCCCGGTCGGAGGTGTTCCGGGCGTTGCGCAGCAGGGTGGCCTCCAGGCGGCAGGTAATCACCAGGCGAGCCACCGGGATATGCGTGATGGCGGTCAGGTTGGCGTCCAGGTTGTCGGTCCGACGGCCGTTGGACACCCCGGCCGCGCCTGCATAAATGCCGGCGTACTGATAGGAGCGGTTGGGAAGCGAAGTATGCGACCAGCCGTTCTGATAATAATAGACGGGAATCGTGGCCGTATATTCGGAATGGTTCCAGGCGGCGTCCAGGCGGAAGGTCGTACCGATGGGCCGGATCTCCGGGAAATCCACGGTCAGTTCCACGCCGTAGCGCCGGATATCCGCGCCGTTCTCCTGGCGGCGGGCGGCGGCGAAGGTGCGGTCCGTAACCTTCAATGTACCAGGTACATAGTAGCCATCTACGTCTTGGAAATAGACGATTCCGGTCTGGTGGTCCACCACGGTCTTCGGGTTGTCCGGCATGACGTAACCCTCGGGCAGGCCCATGACATGGTAGGAGAAAGGCGTATAGACCGTCCCCAGCTCGTAGGGGTCCCGGGTGACGTTGTAGAAGCCCACCAGGCCGATTTTACAGCCGCCCAGCGAGGCGTCCAGACCCAGCTCGGCGTTGCGGTTGCGCTGCCACCGCAGACCTGGGTTGGTCACCATCGTATAGGGCATCGTATAATAGACATACGACGGCTGGCCGCCGTGCGTGAAGCCGAAGGTCTGGATATCCCGGTATTCCTGCCGGGGATAGAGGATATAGAAGGACGGAAGCTTGCCGGCGATGCCCCAGCCGCCCCGCAGGGCGAAGTGGTCGGAGAAGGTCCATTTCGCGTTCAGACGCGGCGAAAGGATGCTCAGGTCGTCGTATGCCGTCCCCCGGATCAGGACGTTCTCCCACCGCAGGCCGGCCATCAGGTTGAGGCGGGTCTTGCCGATGGGCAGGGTGATGTTGTCTTCGAGGAAGGCCGCCAGCGTATGCATATACGGATAATCCCGGTAGGGTCTGGGCCGGTAGCCGTCGGCCGCCAGGGCAGGGTCTTCGTACCATTCGCCCCGGCCCACGTTGCCGTCCGCCTTCCAGTGGACGCCGGCCTTGACATTGTTTTTCACCTCGCCCCAATGGCGGAGCCAATGGTATTTCAGCAGGAGGGAATAATCCAGCTCCTTGGAGTCCGTGACCTGGTCGGAGTAGAAGGTCAGCGGCAGGGCGTCCGCCATCCAGTAGCCCTGTTCCTGGGCATGGACGGCCGGCTGCGCCGACGCATAGGAATTGTACTTGTGGTAGCGGGACAGGCGGTCATGGAAATAGATCGAGCCGTCCAGGCTGAGGTTGGTGACCCAGTTCTTGTTCAGCAGCCACATCAGCTTGACGTGCGGCGTCAGCAGGTTGTCTCGCTCCTGCTTGTATTCATTCGAGAAGGCGTCCGGGTCGTTCTTGCTGTTCATGCCGCCGATGTTGCCGCCCAGCCCCAGCTCCAGCCGCAGCACCTTGTTGAAGGTGCGCGTGTAGTCGGCGTTGAAGCCCCTTCGGGTGTAGGAGGTGTAGGGCGAGGTCAGTTTGCTGGTGGCGTTGGCCCATTCCCCGCTGATGTTCAGCACGCCCTGGCCGATTTCCAGGCCTTTCGAGACCGAGGCCCCGTAGGTGCGCGGATTGACGGACAGGGTGATGTTCAGGGGGGTACGGCCCTTTTTCGTAATGACCCGGATCATGCCGCTGCCCAGGTCGCCGTACTCGGCCGACGGGACGCCGGTCATCACTTCCACCGACTCGATGTTGTCCACGGACAGGCTGCGCGTCCCGACTCCGGCCATGCCGCCGAAATCGGCGTTGTCGCCCATCCGCACGCCGTTTACTTCCACGGCGGTGCTGAAGGCGGCGTTGCCGGCGGGGGAGCCGCCCGCGCGCAGGGAGAAGGCATTGTCCTGGGTCAGGTCCGGGTTGATGGTCTTTCCGCCCGGAAGCAGGGCCGCGATGCCGCCCATGCTGTTCATCTGCAGGTGGTCCAGGGCCGTCCTGCCGATGCGCTGCGTGGTGTTGATGTTGTCCTTGGACGTCTCGGCCGTCACCACCACCTCGTTGAGTGCCAGGGAGTTGACGGCGATCAGGATCGTCAGGTCGTCGATGGAACCGTCCACCTTGAGGCTGCGCTTGACCGTCGTGTAGCCCAGGCAGGATACTTCCAGGCTGTAGGTGCCCTTTTGGACCCCTTCGAGGGAGAAACGGCCGTTTTCGTCGGTGACCGCCCACAGGTAGTTCTCATCCAGCTGGACGATGGTGCCCGGGACCGGCTCTTTCGTCTGCGCGTCGCACACCTTGCCGCTGACCTTGATCGGAGCGGCCGCGAAGGCCGGGACCGCGAGGGCCAGCAGCAGAAGGTATAGGACTAAGCGTTTCATAACGTATTTTTTGAGGGGACGAAGATACGGATTATCCGCCCCATTTGAAATCCCAATAAATGGGGATTATGGCAGGTATGGTTTCACGACGCCTTCCTGTTTGAAGGAGAGTTTCGCCGCTTCTTCCTTGACATTGTCCGCCGAATAGGTGATGGTCCAGGTGTCCATCGTCATCAGCTCCCAGATACGCTCTGCCGTACATGGGGCCGCGAAACGGACCCGGATGGCCGGCACCAGGTCTTCATTCAGCACGCAATACACGCCGATGACGCCTTCTTCCCGGGAGAGATGGTTGCTCAGGAAGGGGAGGTTGCGCTGGACGATCGGCTTCTCATAGTTCTGGTCGGCCACCTCATAGACGAACTGCGGCTTCCCTTCATAGACTTCCGTCCGTTTGCGGATGCCGTCCGCATAGCGGCCGTTGAATTCAGCCTTGAAGGGGGTGAACATCCGTTTCAGGTAGTCCGCGACCGGCAGGAATTCCTCGCCCTTCTCCAGCTCCACGAAACGGAAGCTGAGCGGGGTTTCCTTGACACCGCCGCCGTGCAGCGGCATTTCCAGCGTCTTCTTTTCGACGATTTGCTTGAACCAGGGGGCATCGGCCTCCTCGGCCGGATCCATGAACACCCGGATGATCAGCGGACAGGCGAATTCGCTCTCCAGGCCGTATATTTTCTTCTCGGAGAAACGCATCTGCATGCCGAGGTTGTTGAGGTCCATCTTATCGGGCATGTCCTCGGTGCGGATGGTGACCATTTTCACCTGCTCCACGGCCTTCGGGTCGGGATTCTCCACCCGGAACTTGGACGGGACGAAGATGGCTTCCTGGATCTTCTCGGGGTTGGTGACGGTCGGGTCATAGGTAATCACGACCCGGTGCTTGCCCACATAGGTCTTCACGCCGTGCGTACCCTTGATCTGCTGCACCTTTCCCTTGAAGGCCATCGAGCTGCCGAAGCATTTGACCGAGCGTAAAGGCATGATTTCGAAGGACTTCAGACTGGCCTTGTCCACCAGCGGGGTGACGGTCCCGTCTTCGGCAACCATTTCCAGGCCCCAGCTTTCGTCGATGGTAGGCAGTTCGATCTTGCTGCCGGCCCAGAAGCCGATGCCCAGGAGGAGCAAGGTCAATACGGCCGGCACATAACGCCAGGCGCCGCCCTTGGCCTTGCGGGACAGGCCGGTCTGCAGGGCACCGAAGTTACAGCTTCCGACACATTCGCCGCACAGGGTGCAGTCCACGCTGGTCACCTTGCCCTTGGCGGAGGCGATGTCGATATGGTAGGGGCAGGTCTTGTTGCAAAGGCCGCAGCCGGTACACTTGCCGTCATCCTTGATGATGTGCAGCAGCGCCAGCTTGGGCTCGCGGCGGAGGATTTCCAGCAGATACCCGGCCAGGCAGAGCGCGCCCAGCAGCCAGGTCCACGGCATCGCGACACCGATCTGGCCCAGGAACCACCAGATCGCGGTAATGCCCAGGATCCAGGCCCAGAATTTCAGGGAATTGGAAATGGCGCCCAGCGGGCAGAGGTATTTGCACCAGAACATGTCGATGACGAAGCCGCCGAGAATCAGCAGCGACACCGTCACGATCGACATCCACAGGGTGATTTCGCCCTTGAAACCGGTCGCGATGGCGTAATACGGGTCCAGGTTCTTGCAGAACAGCTCGCTGGCCGTCGCCGTCATATAGAAAATCCAGAAGACCAGCACGTATTTGAAGATGCGGAGGATTTTGTCGGCGACGCTGCCGTTGCGGATGGATATAGCTTTGATTTTCAGTTTATTGCGAAGCTTCAGCAGCAAGTCCTGCAACGTGCCGACCGGGCAGAGATAGCCGCAGAACAGTTTGCTGAACAGGATGACGGCCGCGGCCAGGGCGATGCCCATCATGACCTGCAAGGAACTCATGCTGCAGGGCAGCGAACCCCGGACGCCATAGGTGGCGAGGGCCTCTAGACCGCCCAGCGGGCAGAGCGCTTCCGGGTCGGCGGGTTCCATTTTCGGGAAAAGGAGTTGGGCCAGGCCGCTGAGGAAAAATACAAGCGCGGCCAAGGTGCCCCATTGCAGGATATAACGCGGCCAGTTCTTTTTCTGACGGGAGTAGTTTTTCATAAGACCAAACCTTTTAATTGTCGTTGGCCCCAATATAATGAAAAAAACGCGAATAACGATTTGTTTTCGCGTTTTTTGCTTGAGATCACCCGTTATTTGCGCTTTCCGCGGCCTTTTCCTTTCGTTTCGCGCGGTTTGGCCCCGGCTTTCCGCCCGGAGCGGTCCCGCGGGGCTTTGGCCGCCCTTCTGCCGTTCGGGACCGCAGGGGCAGCCTCCGTTTCCGGATCGACCAGCTCATAATCCAGCAGGCGCTGTTCCAGGTTCGTGGACCGGACGCGGATGCGCACCTCGTCGCCCAGCTGGTAGGTCGGTCCGGTCCGCTTGCCGCAGACCCGGTAGTGCTCTTCGTCGAATTCGAAAAAGTCGCTCTGGATATCCCGCAGGGGCACCATGCCTTCGATTTTCGTCGGCTCGATTTCCACATACATGCCCCATTCGGTCAGGCCCGAGATATGGCCGGTGAATTCCTCGCCGACTTTGTCCTGCATGAATTCCACGAGCTTGTACTTGATGCTGTCGCGTTCGGCGTTCGCCGCCAGCACCTCCCGGTCGGAGGCATGGATGCACTGCTCTTCGTAGAAGTTCTTGTCCTGCGAGGGCTTCCCGGCCAGGTACAGGGCCAGCAGCCGGTGGACCATCATGTCGGGATACCGCCGGATAGGCGAGGTGAAATGGGTATAGAAACGGAAGGCCAGGCCGTAATGCCCGATGTTGTCCGTCCGGTAGCAGGCCTTGGCCATGGACCGGAGTGCGATCATTTCCAGGGCATAGAATTCCGGCTTCTCCCGGGCTTCCTCCAACAGGTTGTTCAGGGCCTTGGCGGCTTCCCGTCCGCCGCTTTCTCCGACGCTGGTCTCATAGCCGAAGTTGCCGGCGAAGGTCCTCAGTCCCTGGAGTTTCTCCAGGTTCGGTTCGTCGTGGATACGATAGACGAAGATCTTGGCGTCCTTGCGGGCGCGGCCGTTCATCTTGCCGTCCGTCGCGACATATTCCGCCACGGTCCGGTTGGCCAGCAGCATGAACTCCTCGATCAGCCAGTTGGCCTCGGCCGAAATCTTCTGCCAGACGCGGACGGGCCGTCCCTTGTCGTCCACTTCCACCTTCATCTCCGGCCGCTCGAAGCTGATGGCGCCTTCGGCGAAACGCCGTTTGCGCAGCTGGGCGGCCAGCCTCCACAGGATCAGGATGGCCTCTTTCTGCTCCCGCGGGATGACGCAGCCCGTGGTCACGCCGAAGGCCTCCGAAGGAGTGCTGGTGCCGTCTGTGCCGCCGCGGATTTCCTGGGTCAGCGCCGCGTCGCCGGCATCGATGACCTGCTGGGCCGTCTCATAGGCGAAACGGTAGTCCGAGCGGATGACCGTCCGGCCGAACCAGGGGTTGATCGCTTTCCCGTGCGGGGTCATTTCCACCACGACGGAGAAAGTCAGCTTGTCCTCTCCGGGCCGCAGGGAGCACAGTTTGTTGGACAGTTTCTCGGGCAGCATCGGCACGGTCCGGTCCACCAGATAGACGGACGTTCCGCGCGCCTGCGCCTCCTTGTCCACGGCCGTGCCCGGTTTGACATACCAGGAGACGTCGGCGATATGGACACCGACTTCGAAATTGCCGTTGTCCAGCTTGCGCAGCGACAGGGCGTCGTCGAAATCCTTGGCGTCGGCGGGGTCTATGGTGAAGGTCAGCGTATCGCGGAAATCCCGGCGCCCGGCCAGGTCGCGGGCCGTAATCTTATCGGAAATCTTGTCCGCGGCATTCTCGACTTCGGCTTCGAAGCGGTAGGGAAGGCCGTATTCGGACAGGATGGCGTGCATTTCGGTGTCGTTCTCGCCCAGCTCGCCCAGCACATCGACGAGGTGTCCGCGGGGATTCGGCTCGCCCCGGTCCCAACCGTCCACGATGCAGGCCACCTTCATGCCGATGTGGGTACGCAGTTCGCGGTCCTGGCCGTCCACCGTTTCGGTGACGCCTACGACCGAATATTCATTCTTGCTGAGCTGCCGCAGGGCGCCGGTATAGTCCACCGGGTCGTTTTCTTCCGCATGGCGCCGTCGGTAGAGGGGCTTCCCCTCCCGGTCCACCACCCGGACCGTGATATCGTAGGGCATATATTTGCTCTGCATCAGCACCCAGGCCTGGGCTCCCACGACGTGGAGCACCCCGACGAAGGGCTTTTTCGTCCGCTCCAGGATGGTCAGGATTTCCCCTTCCGCCTTGCGGCCGTCCCGGGTGATGACGATTTTGACGCGGTCTCCGTTGAGGGCGCCCCGGGTCCGGGACGATTTGATCATGACGTCGTCCGCCCGGTCCGGAATCCGGACATAGACCCGTCCGTCCCGGCTCATCATCACAGTTCCTTCGCATTCAGTCAGTGCGCGCTCTTTTTTCTTCCGCTGGTTTCCGCGCACATTCTCTTTTCTTCTCATTTCGTTAGGTTTCAATTTTGTGCAAAGATACGACATTTTTGTCGCAAATTATGAGTAACTTTGCAAGATATTAAATTACAGATATGGAGAACAGGAAAGTACTACTTATGATTCTTGACGGCTGGGGAGAAGGCCGACATGATTATTCCAACGCAATCTGGAGCCAGGGCACGCCGGTCATCGACGCCCTGCGGGCGAAATATCCTTTCAGCCACCTTCAGGCCTGCGGCGAATATGTGGGCCTGCCGGACGGCCAGATGGGCAACTCCGAGGTCGGTCACATGAACCTCGGCGCCGGCCGCGTCGTTTACCAGGACCTCGTCAAGATCAATATGGCTTGCAGAGACCATAAATTCCTCGATAACAAAGAGATAAAGGCTGTCTATGACTATGTCAAGCGCAGCGGCAGGAAGCTTCACCTGATGGGACTGACCTCCACGGGCGGCGTCCACAGCTCGCTGGACCATGTGTATGAATTCCTCCGCGTCGCCGCCGAGCAGGGGATAGACCAGGTGTTCGTCCATGCCTTCATGGATGGCCGCGACACCGATCCGCGCAGCGGAAAGGGCTTCCTCCAGGACCTTGAGGCCGAAATGGCCAAGACGACGGGCAAGATCGCCACGGTCTGCGGCCGTTTCTATGCCATGGACCGCGACAAACGCTGGAACCGCATCAAAGAGGCGTATGACCTGCTGGTCAGCGGTGTCGGCGAGAAATTCACCTCCGCCATCGACGGCATCCAGGCCTCCTACGACGCCGATGTCACCGATGAATTCGTCAAGCCTATCGTCGTGACCGACGCAGCCGGGGAGCCCCTGGCCAAAATCGAAGAAGGCGACGCCGTCATCTTCTACAATTTCCGCAACGACCGCGCCCGCGAGCTGACCACCGTCCTGACGCAGAAGGACATGCCCGAAGAAGGCATGCATACCCTTCCGCTGCATTACTGCTGCCTGACGCCCTACGACGCGTCCTTCACCGGCGTCCACATCCTCTTCGACAAGGAAGAGGTGAACGACACCCTGGGCGAAACCGTCTCGAAGGCCGGCCGGCGCCAGCTGCGCATCGCGGAAACCGAGAAATACGCCCATGTGACCTTCTTCTTCAACGGCGGCCGCGAGACCCCCTTCGAGAACGAGGACCGTATCCTGGTGAATTCCCCGAAGGTGCCCACCTACGACATCCTGCCTGAGATGAGCGCCCCCGAAGTGGCCGAGAAGCTGATCGCGGCCATCGCCACCGAGAAGGAGGATATGATCATCCTGAACTTCGCCAACGGCGACATGGTCGGCCATACCGGCGTCTATACCTCCGTCGAACGGGCCGTCGCCTGCATAGACAAGCTCGTCGGCAAGGTCGTCGAAGCCGCTACCGCCCATGGCTATGCCATCCTCCTGACTGCCGACCACGGCAATGCCGACTATGAGGTCAATCCCGACGGCACGCCCAACACGGCCCATTCCCTGAATACCGTACAGTTCATCGTCATCAATGTCCCCGAGGTGAAGGAAGTCAAGGACGGCGCGCTCTGCAATGTCGCTCCGACCATCCTCAAGCTGATGGGCATTCCGCAGCCTGCGGCGATGACGGCTGAGCCGTTGATTTAGTTTTATTTCCCCAACTTCTGCATGAAGAAAATACTCATCCCGATGTTGTTCCTCCTGGTGGCGTGTTCCGCACGCCAGGAGGATTTTTCCTTCCAGGACGAAGACCTTCTGGAATTTGTCGATACCCGGATCGGTTCCGGCGGCCACGGCCATGTGTTCGTCGGCGCCTCCGTCCCCTTCGGGGCCATCCAGCTGGGGCCGACCAGTCTGCCCCAGAGCTGGGACTGGTGCTCCGGCTACCATGACAGCGATTCCACCATCATCGGCTTCTCGCATACCCACCTGAGCGGGACCGGCATCGGCGATCTGTTCGACGTCACGGTCATGCCGGTCATCGGCCGCACGGGGTATGCCCGCGGCAACGAGGACGAACCGGCCTCCGGCATGTGGTCCTATGGCCTGCGCAGCCAGGAAGACACCTGGCCGGGCTACTACAGCATCCCCCTGGAGCGCTACGGCATCCTGGCCGAGATGACGGCCACCAAACGGGTCGGCCTGCACCGTTACACCTTCCCGGAGACGAGCGCCGGCGCCATTGTCATCGACCTGGAGAACGGCGGATGCTGGGACCGGGCCGAGATGACGTCCATCACGACCCGCGTGGAGGAAGACGGGGAAATCACCGCCCTGGACGGCTACCGTTTCTCCACCGGCTGGGCCAAGAAGCAGAAAGTTTTCTTCCATGCCGAATTCTCCCTGCCCATCAAGCAGGTCCAGCTCATGGAAAAGCCCTACAACCCGGCCGATCCGGCTTCCCCGCAGGATGTCATGTACGCCCGCGTGGAATTCGGCAAGCTCGCCGCCGGCCAGGAGGTCCTGGTCAAGGTGGCCCTCTCGCCGGTGAGTGAGGAAAATGCCCGCCTCAATATGGAGGCCGAGCTGCCGGGATGGGATTTCGACGGCACCGTAAACGCCGCGATGATGGCCTGGGACAGCGAACTGGAGAAGGTCCGCGTCGCCTCGGCCTCCGAGGAGGACAAGAAGGTGCTCTATACCGCCCTGTACCATGCGATGATCGCCCCCTCGCTGTTCTGCGACGTCAACGGCGATTACCGGGGCGCCGACGGCGAGGTCTATCACAGCGACGAGCCGGTCTATACGACCTATTCCCTGTGGGATACCTACCGCGCCGAGATGCCGCTGCTTTCCATCCTGCAGCCCGCCCGGACGACGGAAATGGTCAATACGATGCTCCGGATCTACCAGGAGCAGGGCAAGCTGCCCATCTGGCACCTGATGGGTTGGGAAACCCATACGATGGTCGGCAATCCGGGCGTCATCGCCGTGGCGGACGCCTTGGTGAAGGGCCTTCCCGGGATTGATAAAGAATTGGCATATAAAGCTTTGCGCGAATCTGTCATGCAGACGGACCGCGGACAGGACCACCGTCAGCAATTCGGCTATATCCCGGCCGACCGCTACAACGGGGCCATCGCCGCGGATATGGAATATGCCATCGCCGATGCCGCCGTGGCGCATGCCGCCACCGTGCTCGGCCACAAAGAGGATGCGGCCCTGTTCGGGCAGCGCAGCCTTTCCTACCGGAACTACATGGATCCGGAAACCCTCTTCGCCCGCGGCCGTTTCGCCGACGGAAGCTGGCGGACGCCCTTCAACCCCTTTGAATCCGCCTACGAAGGCTACGATTATGTGGAAGGCAACGCCTGGCAATATACCTGGCTGGCCCCGCACGATTTCGACGGTCTGGTGGAATTCTACGGCTCCCGCGAACGGCTGACCGAGCGCCTGGATACGCTGTTCTCCGCCCCGTCCGTCGTGGAAGGGGAGAATGTCCCGCCGGATATTTCCGGCTTGATCGGACAGTATGTCCATGGCAATGAACCCAGCCACCACATCATTTATTTCTATACCATGGCCGGCGCCCGCAACAAGGCGGCCGAGCGGGTAAGGGAGGTGATGGCGAGCCTGTATTCCACGGAGCCTGACGGCCTTTCCGGCAACGAGGACGTGGGGCAGATGAGTGCCTGGTACATCCTCTCCGCCCTGGGCTTCTACCAGGTCGAACCGGCCTCCACCCGTTTCTGGTTCGGCTCTCCGCTCTTCGACCGGGTGCGTCTGCGGGTTCCGGGCGGACGCTTCGACATCATTGCCCACGACAATTCCCCGGAGCACAAGTATATCGACAAGGTGAAGCTCAACGGCAGAACCTGGAAGAAAGATTATATCGAGTACCGGGACATCATGCGTGGCGGTACCTTAGAATTCTTTATGCGATGATTCCGCTTTATCCCCTTCATTTCCGGCCGTGGCTGCGTTCCATGGTCTGGGGCGGCGACAGGATTGCGCCGTTCAAAGGTGTTTCTTCCGACCGGGCCGATATCGGCGAGAGTTGGGAAATTTCGGCGGTGGAAGGCCACCTCTCCGTCGTGGAGAACGGTCCGCTGGCGGGCCGCGACATCCGCGAGCTGGCCGCCGAATATCAGGGTAAACTCCTGGGCGACAAGGTGTTCGCCGCTACTGGGGAAGAATTCCCCCTGCTGATCAAGTTTATCGATGCCCGGCAGGACCTGTCCATCCAGGTCCATCCCGACGATGCGATGGCCGAGCGCCTGTATGGTCCGGGACGGAAAGGAAAGACCGAGATGTGGTATGTCGTGTCCGCCACCCCGGGCGCCTACCTGCTGTCTGGCCTGACCCGTGCCATCACCCCGGAGGACTATGTCCGTCTGGTGGAGGAGCATCGCATCACCGATGTGCTGGCCCGGCATGAACTGACCCCGGGCGATGTGTTTTTCCTGCCCGCAGGCCGCATCCACGCCATCGGGGCGGGTTCCTTCGTCGCGGAAATCCAGCAGACCTCGGATTATACCTACCGGATCTATGACTATGACCGGCCGGGACTCGACGGGAAGCCCCGCGAGCTACATACCGAGCTGGCTAAGGAAGCCATTGATTATCAGGTATATCCTTCCTACAAGACAGATTATGAGCCCCGGCGCAATGCCGCCGTGGAGCTGGTCCGTTGCCCGTATTTCACGACCACCCTGCTCGATTTGGACGCTCCCATGGAGCAGGACCTGTCGGGCCTCGATTCCTTCTTGGTCGTCATCTGCGTCGGTGGCGCCGGTTCCCTGTCCATGGACGGGGGCACGCCGGAGCCGATCCGCCAGGGCGAGACGCTGTTGCTGCCCGCCTGCGCCCGCTCCGTCCGCTTTGAAGGAACGATGAAACTGCTGACCAGCTGTTTATAAGATACTGTGCAGGAACTCCGCCATGGCCCGAAGCGCCTTGCCGCGGTGGGAAATGCGGTTTTTCGCCTCTTCTGAAATCTGGGCGCAGGTGAGCCGGCCCCGGTTGGGGACGAGCCTGTCGGCGTCCGGCGTCTCCTGCGGCGCACCCGGTTCCTCGGCCGGAATCCAGTCCGGGATAAACACGGGATCATAGCCGAAACCACCTTTTCCGGTGGGTACGATGCCGATTTTCCCCGTCATCTCCCCTGTGAAGGTATGGATTTCGCCGTCCAGGATAAGCGTGGCCACGGTGACAAAGCGCGCACAGCGCGTGGCGTGGACGGTGCGCAGCCCGTATGCGCGCGCCAGCGAGGCTTCGCGCTCCTTGCGGGCCATTTCCGTCAACAGCTTGGCGATGTTGGCCTTCGGGTCCTTCGCATCACCCGCATAGCGGGCCGTATGCAGGCCGGGCGCGCCGCCCAGGATTTCGACTTCCAGACCGGTGTCGTCGGCAAAGCAGTCGGCACCCAGGTGGTCCGAGATATATTTGGCTTTTAGTAAAGAATTGGCTGCCAATGTTTTGCCTGTTTCGGGAATATCCTCTTCCAGGCCCATGTCTGCGGGGGTAACGAGCGCAAACCCCTCGCCGAGAATCTCCGCTGCTTCCTGCAGCTTACCGCGATTGCCCGTTGCGAATACAAGTTTCATACAAATACATTCAAGTTTTCCGCCGGCAAAGGTAAGGATAATTTTGATTTTAGCACTAAATTTGCACGATGGTACCGTTTTATATGAAGAAAATTACATTGTGGGTCGCCCTGGTCCTGTTTGCGGCGGGCACCCTTTCCGCGCAAGACAAGAATTTCAAACTCGGCCAGTGGGTCGAGATCCATAACGCGATCCTCAAGGAACTCAGCCGTTCCTATGTGGACAGTCTCCCGCTGGAGCGCATGCAGCTGCGCGGCATCGATGCGATGCTGGCGGAGCTGGACCCTTACACCATCTATGTGCCCGAAGAGGAAAATGAGGACCTCCAGATGCTGATCGCCAAGACCTACGGCGGCATCGGCGCCATTATTTTCAAGCCCGAAAAAGACGGACTGCTGACCATAGACGAGCCCTACAAGGACTCTCCGGCGGCACGGGCGGGCCTCCAGGCGGGCGACCGTATCCTAGAGATCGACGGGGTATCCGTGCGGGGCTTGGAGACCCGTGAATGCAGCGACCGCATGAAGGGAAAGCCTGGCACGACGGTGTGTTTCAAGGTGCTCAAGGTTCGCACCGACGAGGAAAAGGAGATATCCGTCACCCGGCAGCGCATCCACCTTCCGGATGTGGAATATGCCGGCATGCTGGACGATACGACCGGGTATATCCTCCAGACCGGCTTCACCGAAAATGTCTCCGGCGAAGTGCGGGCGGCCGTCCAGAAACTCAAGAAACAGGGCATCAAGCGCCTGGTGTATGACCTGCGCGGCAACGGCGGCGGCCTGATGAGCGAAGCGGCGGGCATCGTGTCGGCCTTCGTCCCGAAAGGCTCCCTGGTCGTCACCTCGAAAGGTGCGTCCACACCCCGGCATGAGCTGCGGACGATGCTGGACCCCATCGATGAACAATTGCCGCTGATCGTCCTGGTGGACGGCGGTTCCGCATCGGCGTCCGAAATCGTTTCCGGGGCCCTCCAGGACCTGGACCGTGCCACGATCATGGGGCGCCGTACCTATGGCAAGGGCCTCGTGCAGAGCATCCGTCCCCTGCCCTACAACGGGCAGCTCAAGGTGACCACGGCCAAGTATTATACGCCCAGCGGCCGCTGCGTGCAGGCCATCGACTATGCCCGCCGGAACGAAGACGGCAGCGTGGGGCATATCACGGATTCGCTGACCCAGACCTTCAAGACGGCCCATGGCCGGCTGGTGCGCGACGGCGGCGGCATCACCCCGGATGTGGAACTATCCCTGCCGGAATACAGCCGGCTGATCTATTCGCTGGTGGTCAACGGCATCATCAAGGAATATACCCTGAAATATGTCTCGGAACATGCCTCCATCCCGGCCGTGAAAGACTTCCATTTCACGGATTATGAGGAATTTGTGCAATTCGCCAAGGGTCGGGAATTCGATTATCGTTCCTCCGCCAAGACCCTGTTCGACCAGATGCGCGCCGAGCTGGAGAAGGACGGCGTCGCCGAGGCCATGAAGCCCGAGTTGGACGCCCTGGACAAGGCCATCGACATGGACAAGGAGAAATTCCTCCGGCTGAAGAAGGACGAGATCCTGCCGTGGATCGAAGAGGAGATCGCCGTCCGTTACCACTATCAGGAGGCCGGCATCCAGGTCCGTCTGCGCTATGACAAGCAGCTCCAGGAGGCCCTTACCCAACCGCTGATTTCCTTCTGATGAAGCGCGGCGTCGAACTGATCGTCCTGAATTATACCCGTTTCGGGGAGAATTCCGTCGTCGTCCATACCCTGAGCCGGGAATATGGGCGACGCGGCTTTCTGGTCCGCATCGGGAAGAAGACCGGCATGGCCCTGTTCCTTCCGCTGAATATCCTGGAGGCGGAGGTGGTCGAGCGCCCGCATGCCCAGCTGTGGACCGCCCATGGCTTTGGCTCCCGCTTCCCGCTGAACGGCATCCGCAGCAACCTGTATAAGAATTCCATGACCCTGTTTCTGAGCGAGGTGCTTTACCGGGTCATCAAGGACGGGGCGAATGAGGATGGGCTGTTCGACTGGTGCCAGCGCCAGATCCTGACGCTGGATGCGCTGGAGGCTGATTTCAGCAATTTCCACCTGATTTTTCTGCTGGAGCTGGCCGAGACGCTGGGTTTCCGGCCCACCTTCGAGGATATCGCACCGTTTTCGGACAAGCACCTGGCGATCATGCGCCGCCTGCTGGAGTCATCTTTCTCCGAGGCCATGCTGATTCCCCTGTCGGGGGATGTGCGCAACGCCCTGTGCGAGGATATCCTCCGCTACCTGGAATTCCATACGGAATCGGCCATCAACGTCCGTTCCCTGGCCGTCCTGCGGGAGTTATACGGGTAAAATTATCGGCGTAGCCGTACGAAGATACTCAGCGGCAGGACTTTCCCATACTGGTCCTTCAGGGCCAGTTCTCCGCTTTCCAGCATCGCGTTTCCATCCGGCCGGAAGGCCTGGCGGACGAGGGTTTCGCCCAGCATGGCGGAATAGCCGTTGGAGTACAGGTTCAGGACCAGGAAGCTGTTTCTCGGCTCCAGGATCCGGTCCACCGTTTTCAGCAGGTCGAAGAGGAGTTCGTCCAGTTTCCATTTTTCGCCGTCCGGTCCGTGCCCGTAGGCCGGCGGATCCAGGATGATGCCCTGGTACAGGTTGCCGCGTTTGGCTTCGCGGCGGGCGAATTTGAGCGCGTCTTCCACGACCCAGCGTACCCCGTCCAGGCCGCTGCGTTCCATGTTGTCGCGGGCCCAGGTGACGACCTGTCGGACCGAGTCCAGGTGGGTGACGTCCGCCCCGGCGGCCTTGGCGGCCAGGGAAGCCCCGCCCGTGTAGGCGAACAGGTTCAGCACCCGCGGCGCGGGCAGCCCGTTGGCCTGGTGGATCCGCCGTAAACGGCTGGTTTCCCGGAAGATATATTCCCAGTTCGGGGCCTGTTCGGGAAAGACGCCCACGTGCTTGAAGGAGGTGAGGCCGAGCCGCAGGGCGATATGCAGGTCGGAAGCGGCGCGGGTCTCGGCGTCGGGGGTGCCGTTATAGACGATCTGCCACTGGTCCTCCATGCCCCGCAGGCGTTCCCAGGTGCCGCTGTCCTCTTTGCCCGCCTTGCCGAATCCGGCCCCGGGCCGGAAGCGGACATGGATCATGCTGTTCCATTTGCTTTCGGGTAAAGACTTGTCCCACAGGGCCTTGGGCTCAGGCCTGGCCATCAGGTAAGGGCCGTAGCGTTCGAGCTTTTCGCCGCCGCCGCAGTCCACCAGTTCGTAATCTTTCCACAGGGATGAAGGATATTCTATCGTCATGGCTCACGCTTTTGGATGTTGCAAAGATAGCCAGAAACCGCCGAAAGAGCAAATCTTCCGCCCGCATGGCTGCATGGTTGCCTTGACGGCCGGCAGGATGGGGCACAAGCTTCATGGGGGACAAGCCAGGACAGGGCCATCGGCCGGCCTCTGCAGAATAAAGTTTTTTTGGAGAAAGGTGGATAAAGCAGTATCTTTGCAAGACGCAAAAGAATTAACTTACTATATTTTTATGCAACAGCACATTGATCAGTACGATTTCACCGGCAAGAAAGCCATTGTCCGTGTGGATTTCAACGTTCCGCTGAACGAAAATTTCGAAATTACCGACGATACCCGTATCCGCCGGGCCATGCCCACCCTCAAGAAAGTGCTTGAGAAGGGCGGTTCCCTGATTATCATGTCCCATCTGGGCCGTCCCAAGAAGGTGGACCCGAAATTCTCCCTCAAACACATCGTGGCCCGCGTGAGCGAGTGCCTGGGTGTGCCCGTCCAGTTCGCGGATGACTGCATGAAGGCCGATGCGCAGGCCGCCGCCCTGAAGCCGGGTGAGGCCCTGCTGCTCGAAAACCTCCGTTACTACGCCGAGGAAGAAGGCAAACCGCGCGGACTCGCCGAGGATGCCTCCGACGAGGAGAAGAAGGCGGCCAAGGCTGCCGTGAAGGCCAGCCAGAAGGAATTCGTGAAGAAGCTCGCCAGCTATGCCGACTGCTATATCAACGACGCTTTCGGTACGGCCCACCGTGCCCACGCCTCCACCGCCCTCATCGCCGAATACTTCCCTAATGACAAGATGTTCGGCTACCTGATGGAAGGTGAGATCAAGGCCATCGACAATGTCCTGAAGAATGCCCAGCGCCCGCTGACGGCCATCATCGGCGGCTCCAAGGTGTCTTCCAAACTGGCCGTCCTGAAGAACCTGGTCGGCAAGGTCGATAACCTGATCATCGGCGGCGGTATGGGATATACCTTCATCAAGGCCCAGGGCGGCAAGATCGGTCTCTCCCTGCATGAGGACGAACTGATTCCGGATGCCCTCGAAATCCTCGCCACGGCGAAGGAGAAAGGCGTGAACGTCTATCTCTCCATCCAGACCGTAGCCGGCCAGAAGTTCGAAAACGACACCCCGCAGCGGATTTTCGATACCCACAACATCGACGACGGATGGGAAGGCATGGATGCCGCTCCGGCTACCCTCGAAGCCTGGAAGAAAGTCATCCTGGCTTCCAAGACCATCCTGTGGAACGGTCCGGTCGGCGTGTTCGAGCTTCCGAACTTCGCCAAGGGTACCCTGCAGATTGCCGAAGACCTGGCAGAGGCCACCAAGAATGGCGCCTACACGCTTGTGGGCGGCGGTGACTCTGTCGCGGCTGTGACCCAGATGGGCTATGCCGACAAGGTGAGCTACGTGTCCACCGGCGGTGGCGCCATGCTTGAGGCTATCGAAGGAAAAGTCCTGCCCGGCATCGCTGCCATCCAGGACTAAGTCATTCAGGACTAAGGATTAAGAAAGGGCTGGCCAAGGATTCTTTGGCCAGCCCTTTCGGATTTACGGATCTTACGAGCGATGCTTGCCCCGGCGTTCTCCGTCAGGGGCGTTTTTCCCTCCGTCGCCCGGGCGGAGCCTGTGAATCTGCTGACGGCGGAACTTTTCTTCCGCCATGAAAATGCGGGCTACCTTCTCTTCCGGCAGCACCTGGCGGAACTTCGGCAGGAAGTCGGTGAAGACCTGGTTCGAGGCGGCCTGCGCCTGGACATAGGCGTCGGTCAGCGCGGCGATTTCGGCGCCCGTCTTGCCTTCCTTGATTCCGCGGCACAGGGCTTTGTAGGCCTGATGGGAGGCATGGAAGTGCTCCCGCTGCCGGTCCTTGGCCTCATTGAATACCGGCCAGAATTTTTCCGCTTCGGCCGGGGTCAGATCGAGTTCAGCCGTGAAGAAAGCGACCATTTCGGCGCGCATTTTCTCATGGTCGGGATTTCCTTTCTTGTCTTCTTTTTTGTCTTGCGCCTGCAGTCCGCCGGTCAGGCAGAGCAGGACGAACAGGATGTTAATCATTCGTTTCATAATAGTCCATATTTATTCCTGAGTCAATGAGATACTGGATAATATCCTCTTCTGTGGGCCCTGGGTCCGCATTGTCGGCGAGAATCGCCTGGACGGCGTAAGGGTTGGTCTCGGTCAGCCATTCTTCCGCGGCTGTGGCATCCGGGTCGGGAACGGTCCGCTCCAGGATCCAGGTCCCGGCGGTCACCAGCACCAGGAGGGAGGCGGCCATGGCGACATAGGGCTTCAGGCGCATCCAGGCCGTCACCGGCTGTGTGCGGGAGGGAATGACCTCCAGGCGTTGCTGCAGGTCATCGAAGTAGTCCGACGGGACGATAAAAGGTATTTTTTTCTCTTCCATACGCCAACATTAGACACGCCCGTTCCCCGAAAGTAAAAAGCGGATGAAAAGTATCGGTGGGTAAACGCGCTTCAGGACGGGGCAAAATCCCTATTCAAAGAGGCCGTCCCGCAGGAAGAGGCTGCGGTCGCAGAGGGCGGCCAGCTCCGGGTCGTGGGTCACGATGACGATGGTCTGGCCGAGGCGGTCGCGCAGGTCGAAGAACAGTTGGTGCAGGTCCTTTTTGGTGAGGCTGTCCAGATTGCCGGAGGGTTCGTCCGCAAAGAGGACGGCGGGCTGGTTGATGAGGGCGCGGGCAATGGCCACGCGCTGTTGCTCTCCGCCGGAAAGTTCGGACGGCTTGTGGGTGGCGCGTGCGGACAGGCCCAGGATGTCCAGCAGGTGCAGGGCCTCCTCGCGGGCCTTGCGGTCGCTTTTCCCGGCGATGAAGGCGGGGATCATGACGTTTTCCAGGGCGGTGAATTCGGGCAGCAGGTGGTGGAACTGGAAGACGAAGCCGATGCGCTGGCAGCGGAATTGCGAGAGGGCGTCGCGGCCCAGGCCGAGGACGTTGGTGCCGTCCAGGGTCAGGGTTCCTTCGTCCGGGGAGGAGAGGGTGCCGAGGATTTGGAGCAGGGTGGATTTCCCTGCGCCGGATGCGCCCATGATGGCGACTACTTCGCCCTGGCGGGCGGAAAAATCTACGCCTTTCAGCACTTGCAGGGTGCCGAAACTCTTTTTGATGCCATGTGCTTCAATGATCATGTCGCAAAGATAACAAATCCTGTCGGCTTTTCAAATGAATATTTTGCCCAGGCAGGGGCAGGCGGCGAGGCTATCCACCAGGCCTGCCCACCTTTCAGTCGTTCAGGCGGCAGGCGCCGAAGGCCAGGGAGATCTGGGCGAGGATATAGGTCAGCATGATGGTGAAGCCGAGCGCCGGCGTCTCTTCCAGGCCGAAGGTGCGCAGGGCGATGATCGCGTCGGATACGGTGAACAGCACGCCGCCGGCCAGGATGATCCACCAGGTGAGCCCTTCCCGCAGCCGGACAACGCCGCATAAACCGCTGAAAATCAGAAGGAGAAGCGCAAATCCATAGATCAGCATCGGCGCCAGCAGGGCTCCCTGGATGCCGATGACCCGCACGACGACCAGCAGCACGCCGGCCATGACCAGCAGGGCCGGAATCCAGACTTTGCGGCCGAGCCCCGGCCAGGCCTTCTTCCCGAAGAGGCACAGGTAGCAGATATGTCCGGCGAGGAAAGCGCCCATGCCCGCGCCGAAAAAGGGCAGGCCGCTGCCCATCAGCAGCGTGTCGCCGGCGCAGCCCAGCAGCTGCGCGGCCATCAGCAGGGTGACGGTGCGCCTCTCGCCGCCATGCTCCATCAGCCAGGCGGCGCTGGTCAGCGCCAGCAAGGACATCAGCAAGGGTTTGACGACCACTTCCAGCGGCCGGATGGATGCCAGACAGGCATACAGGTCCAGTACGATGGCCACCGCCAGGAAACAAGCGGCGATGAGCGAGGGTTTTACGTGTTTGATCATAGCGGCAAACATAAAGAAAAAATCGGAATAATGGAAGAATAATCGTATCTTTGTCGAATATAATGAATGAAAGATATGCCTGAATTGTTGTATATCCATTGGAACGTCAATCCGGAGATTTTCCATATCGGGCCCATCGGCATCCGGTGGTATTCCCTGCTGTTCGTTTCCGGCTTTATTATCGGCTGGTACATTTTCCGCTGGTTCTTCCGCCGCGAGGGCGTCCCGGAGAAACTGCTGGACCCCCTGCTCTATACCCTGCTGATCTGCACGATCGTCGGCGCGCGCCTGGGTCACTGCCTTTTCTATCAGCCGGATTATTACCTGACAAGCTGGCAGGGCTTCCTGGAAATCTTCCAGCCCTGGAAAGGCGGTCTGGCCAGCCACGGCGGCACCATCGCCCTGGTAATCGGCATGATCTGGTTCGCCCGGAAATACGGCCGTCCCAACGGCTTCGATTTCTTCTGGCTGGTGGACCGGCTGGTGATTCCCATCTGTTTCGCCGGCGCCCTGATCCGTCTGGGAAACCTCTTCAATTCAGAGATTTACGGCGATGTGACCACCCTTCCCTGGGGCGTCATTTTCGAGCGCAACGGCGAGACCGAGCCCAAGCACCCCACCCAGATTTATGAGGCCTTGAGCTATACCTTGCTGGGTTTCGCCCTCCTGTGGCTCTATGTCAAGAAGCTGGACAAGCTCAACCGGGGTACGATTTTCGGCATCTTCTTCATCGTCCTGTTCGGCATGCGCTTCCTGATCGAGTTCATCAAGGAACCGCAGGTGGGATTCGAGGAGAACATGGTCCTGAACATGGGACAGCTGCTCAGCATTCCCTTTATCGTGGCCGGCGCGGTGGTCCTGGTCTGGAGCATCCTGAAAGGGAAGCCGTCGGCCGTGGACAAGCCTCAGCCTCCGAAAAAGGAAAAAACCGCCAGCAATAACGTCCATAGCGTCAACCGTTAATCGTTTTAACTCCAGGTCATCGACCAAACGACCGTTTTGTGGTAAAAAAGAACGTGCGCATGGTACGCAATTTGCGCACCATGTGCGCGGTCTTGCAGCATGGTCTGGAAACGGTACGGAACGGGCTTGCAGGCCGGAATACATAACAAAAACAACAGGCCGACAGGCGGCCTGGGAATATCAATATTGATGAAAACATTTCTATCTTTATGGCCGGCAGGTCTGGCAGTGATGCTATGCCTGGTTCCGGCGACGGCGTCAGCCCAGTACAAAGACGGTGAGCCCGCGGCACAGGCGGACACCTCGACCGTCGTCCTGACCTTGGAAGACGCCCTGCGCATCGCCCTCAGCGAGAATGTGACGGTGAAAGTGGCCGACATGGAAATCCAGCGTACGGAATACGCCCGCCGCGGCACCTACGCCTCGCTGTTCCCCCAGATCAATGCCACGGGTTCCTATCAGTGCACCATCAAGAAGCAGATCATGTACATGGGTGGTGACGACAGCGGCTCCGGCAGTTCTGGCGGCGGCATGGCCAGCATGTTCACGGGGATCATGGCCCCGATCAACTATTACATCCAGGAAATCATCAAGGGGACCGGGCTGGTCATTCCGCCCTATGTGCCCCCGACCACCGACGAGACGACGACCTCTTCGGCCAATGAAGGCATCGCCGTCGGCCGTTGGAATACCTTCAACGGCGGCATATCGGCCGGCATGCCCCTGATCAACGCTACGCTTTGGGAAAGCATCCGCAATGCGGGTACCGGTTGCGAATTGGCCGTCGAAAAGGCCCGCGCCTCCCGGATGGACATGATCGCCCAGGTCAAGCAGGCCTATTACGGCGTGCTGCTGGCCCGCGAGGCGTTCAATGTCTATAAGGAAGTCTATGAGAATGCCGTCAACAACTTCGACCGGACCGAGAAGCGGTACATCGTCAAGAAGGCCTCGGAATTGGAATATGTCCGGGCCAAGGCGAATGTCGCCCAGGCGGTGCCGAACGTCTATAACGGCGAAAGTGCCGTGATCCTGGCCCTGTGGCAGCTCAAGGCCGTGATGGGCATAGACCTGGACCGTAACATCGACGTGACCGGCAGCCTGTCGGATTATGTGGGCGACATGGTCGCCGCCGTCGCCGAAGGCGAAAATGCCTCGCTGGACTACAACACGACGATGCGTCAGCTGGGCCTCCAGGCCGAGCAGCTGGCCAGCGCCATCCGCATGCAGACCTACGCCAACCTGCCGACCCTGAGCGTGAATTTCTCCTACAGCATGAATGCGATGACCAACGATTTCAATTTCTCCGAATATCGCTGGACGCCGTATTCCTTCGTCGGCCTGAGCCTGTCCGTGCCGATTTTCACCGGCCTGAAGAACTACCATGCCGTCCGTCAGGCCAAGGTGCAGAAGGCGGAGCTCGACCTGCAGCGCATCAATACGGAGCGGCAGCTGAAAATCTCCATCCGGCAGGCCCTCAATACGATGACGACGAGCATCAAGAGCTACGATTCCGCCCGCGAGGCGGTGGAGATGGCCCGCAAGGCCTATGAGATTTCGGAGAAATCCTACCAGGTGGGCAAGAGCACGCTGACCGACCTGAACGACGCGCAGCTGGTGCTGACCCAGTCCCGGCTAGCGGAATTCCAGGCCATCAACAATTTCCTGATTGCGAAATCCAATCTGGAGAAGATCGTCGGACACGATTTCCTCGACGACGAAGACAAGGTTCAACTCGATAATACGAAAGAATAGATATGAAATCGAACAAACTGATGCTCATGGGCTTGGCAGCCCTCGCCATCGTATCCTGCGGCAACCGGGGCGGCAAGACCGCCGAGGCGCCGGCGCAGATCCCCCAGGCGGAAAAGATTCCCATCGTGGAGACCTACGTCGCTACGGCCCGGGAAGTTCCCCAGGAAAGCATGTATTCTTCTACCGTTCAGGCATTTGCCGTGAATAATATCGTCTCCCAGACGGCCGGCCGTATCCGCAAGATCAATGTGGAGGTCGGCGATTATGTGGTGAAGGGACAGGTGCTCGCCGAGATGGACCGCCTGCAGCTCGAACAGACGCGCATGCAGCTGATCAACGACAGCACGGAACTGACCCGTACGCGTCAGCTCTTCGCCCAGGGCGCCGTGGCGCAGTCCGATATGGAGGCCCTGGAACTGGCCTATACCGTGCGCCGGACCACCTATCAGAACCTGTTGGAAAACACCATTTTACGTTCGCCACTCACCGGCTTCGTGACCGCCCGCAACTACGATGCCGGCGACATGTACACGATGAGCATGCCGATCTTCACGGTGCAGCAGGTCTATCCGGTCAAGCTGCTGGTCGGCGTGTCCGAAAGCGAATTCACCAAGGTCAAGAAAGGTGACGCCGTCACCCTGACCGTGGACGCCCTTCCCGGACGCACCTTCACCGGCAAGGTCAACCGCCTGTATCCGACCATCGACGCCGCCACCCATACCTTCAAGGCAGAGGTCATCGTCACCAACGCCGACAAGGTGCTGCGTCCGGGCATGTACGCCCGCGTGACCGTCACCTTCGGCGTCAACCGGAGCGTGGTCGTCCCCGACCAGGCCATCGTCAAGCAGGAAGGTACCGGCCAGCGTTTCATCTACATCGTCAACGAAGACAATACCGTGTCCTATGTACCGGTGACCCTCGGCCGCCACATCGGCCGCGAATATGAAATCACGGAAGGCGTCGAGCCCGGCCAGGTGGTCGTATCCAAGGGCCAGGTGAACCTGCGTGACGGCATTAAAGTGGAGGTCCAGTAGCCATGAGTATCTACAGAACTGCGGTCAACAACCCGGTCACCACCTTCCTGATCTTCCTGGCTTTCGCCATCCTGGGCGTCTTCTCGCTGACCCGGCTGCCGATTGACTTCTTCCCCGACATGGAGTCGAATGTCATCATGGTGATGTCCTCCTACCCGGGGGCCAGTGCCGAGGACGTGGAGACGAACCTCACCAAGGTGCTTGAGAATGCGCTGAACGGTGTCAGCGACCTCAAGGACCTGAGCTCCCAGTCCCGGGAAAACATCAGCGTGCTGACCCTGGAATTCCAGTACGGCATCGATATCGAGGAGGCGACCAACAATGTCCGGGATAAGCTGGACATGGTCAATTCCCAGTTGCCGGACGGCGCGTCGCTGCCGATGATCTTCAAGTTCAGCGCCGACGACATGCCGATCATGATCATGGCGGCGACGGCGGACCAGAGCGTTTCCGCCCTGGACAAGATCCTGGACGACCGGGTGGCTACGCCCCTTGCGCGCGTCAGCGGCGTCGGTACGATTTCCGTGGCCGGTGCGCCGAAGCGCGAGATCCAGGTCTTCTGCGACCCGACCAAGCTCGAAGCTTACGGGCTGTCTATCAGCACGTTGTCCAATGTGATCGCCGCTGAGAACCGCAACGTCCCCAGCGGTAGCATCGATATCGGTTCCGAGACCTACTCCCTGCGCGTGAAGAAGGAATTCTCCGACCCGCAGGAGTTGCTCGACCTGGTCGTCGGGTACTCCGGTGGCAATGTCGTGTATCTGCGCGACGTGGCCCGTGTCTATGACGGCCTGGAAGAGAAGTCCCAGGAGTCCTTCACCAACGGTGTGCGCGGCGCCCAGATCATCATCCAGAAGCAGGCCGGCTCCAATACGGTGCAGGTCATCCGCAATGTCCGGAAGGCCATGAAAAACATCGAACGGACCCTTCCTTCCGACATCCGCTTCACCACCGTCGTCGATAATTCCGAGAACATCGTCAATACGATACGCTCCCTGATCGAGACCATCCTCATCACCTTCGCGGTGGTTATGCTGGTGGTGTTCCTCTTCCTGGGCCGCTGGCGCGGTACCATCATCGTGGTGCTCAGCATCCCGATCGCCCTGCTGGCCTCCCTGATGTATCTGTTCGCCACCGGAAACTCCCTGAACATCGTTTCGATGTCGGCCCTGTCCATCGCCATCGGTATGGTCGTCGATGATGCCATCGTGGTGCTGGAGAACGTGACGTCCCATATCGAGCGGGGCGAGAAACCCAAGGAGGCGGCCGTCCATGGCACCGCCGAGGTGGGTATTTCCGTTATTGCTTCCACCTTGACGATGCTCTGCGTGTTCCTTCCGCTGACGATGATCAAGGGCATGGCCGGCGTCCTGTTCAAGCAGCTCGGCTGGATCGTGAGCATCATCATGATCGTATCGACGACCGCCGCCCTGACCCTGGTGCCGATGATGTGCTCGAAGATGCTCCGCGCCGACCGCAAGGTCAGCCGCGCGCATGAGATTTTCTTCGGCCCGGTGAACCGCTTCCTGAATGCCATCTCCAACGGCTATTCGAAGCTGATCGCCTGGTGCATGACCCGCAAGAAGCTGATCCTGGCCGGGGCGCTGGTGATTTTCGCCGCCGTCGTGGTCCTGCTGGGCCCGAAGCTGAAGACCGAATTCTTCCCCCGGGCGGACCAGGGCCGTCTTTCCGCGACAATCGAGCTCCCAATCGGGACCTCGCAGGATGTCACCCGGGAAGTGGCCGCCCGTATCTATGAGCGGATCCGGACCGACGTCCCGGAAATCCAGGTGATGAGCTACCGTTTCGGCCAGGCCGACAGCGACAATGCCTTCGCGTCGATGCGCAGCAACGGCGCCTATCTGATCACGATGAACATCAACATCGGCAGTATGGAAGAGCGCGAGCGCTCCGTTTTCGAGATCGCGGACATCATCCGTGCCGACCTGCGGGAATTCCCCGAGCTGAAGAAATACAATGTGTCGGAAGGCGGCGGCATGGGCGGTGCCTCCAGCGTCGTGCTGGAGATCTACGGCTATGATTTCGAGACGACGGAAGCGGTGGCGGCCGACCTGCGGCAGAAGATGTTCGACGACCCGAACTTCACGCAGGTGCTGATCAGCCGTGACCAATATACGCCTGAGTATCAGGTGGATTTCGACCGCCAGAAGCTGGCCCTGAACGGACTCAGCTCCACGACGGCGGCCGCGTCCCTGAGCGCGGCGATGAGCGGTTCCGTGACCTCCTTCTTCCGTGAGGACGGCGACGAGTACAACATCCGCGTGCGCTATGCCCCGGAATTCCGCCGGAGCATCGAAGACATCGAGAATATCATGGTCTATAGCCCGACCGGCCGGGGTGTCCGGATCAAGGAACTCGGCAGCGTGGTCGAGTCCAAGGTCCCGCCGACCATCGAGCGCAAGAACCGCGACCGTCTGATCAAGGTGACGGGCATCGTAGCGACCGGAAAGGCCCTCAGCGAAGCCGTGGAGGCCACCCGCCGCATCATCGACGAGAGCGAGATCCCGCAGGAAATCACGCCGGTCATCGCCGGTGACTATGAAGACCAGCAGGAGATGTTCGGCGACCTGATCATGCTGATCGCCCTGATGATTATCCTGGTGTATATGGTGATGGCCTCCCAGTTCGAATCTTTCATGGGACCGTTCGTCATCATGTTCTCCATCCCCTTCGCCGCCGTGGGCGTGCTGCTCGGTCTCTGGGCGACGAATACGGCCCTGGGCGTGATGGGTATGGTGGGTATCATCATCCTGGTCGGTATCGTCGTGAAGAACGGTATCGTGCTCATCGACTACACCATCCTGTGCCAGGAGCGCGGCATGAGCGTGCGCGAGGCCTCCGTGACCGCCGCCCGCAGCCGTCTGCGCCCGATTCTGATGACCACCCTGACTACGGTCCTCGGTCTGCTTCCGATGGCCCTGGGCACTGGGGAAGGTTCCGAAATGTGGCGTTCGCTGGGTATGGTGGTCTGCTGGGGTCTGTCCATTTCCACCCTGATCACCCTGGTCCTCATCCCGACCATCTACTGCGGTTTCACCGAGCACCGGCAGCGCCGTCTGGAACGGAAAGCCGCAAAAGCCTAATCCCGTAAGTATATGAAAGCGATATTTATAGCGTATAACCAAGCGTATAACGAAGAGATCGTCCAGGTCCTGGATGCCTGCGGGCAGCGGGGCTACACCAAGTGGGAGGACATCGGCGGACGCGGCACCAACGACGGCGAGCCGCACCTGGGCAACCATGCCTGGCCGACCCAGAACCATGCCCTGCTGGTGATGGTCCCCGACGAGGCGGTGGATACCCTGATGGACGCGCTCCGGCGCAAAGATGCGGCGAATGCCAAACTGGGCCTGCGGGCCTATGTGTGGAATATCGCGCAGTCGCTCTGATCCGACTGCCTTCCGAGGTATTGTTACTATCCGCAAAAATTGTTATTTTTGCGGATATAATCATAATAAAGCTATGGTACAAATTGCAACAAACAACAATTTCAGCGATATTACCGCGGGCGGAAAGCCCGTGCTCGTGGACTTTTGGGCCGTTTGGTGCGGCCCCTGCCGGATGCTGTCCCCGACCGTGGACGATATCGCCGAAGCATACGGCGACAAGTTCGAGGTCGTCAAATGCAACGTGGATGACTGCGACGAGATAGCCGCCCAGTTCGGTATCCGCAGCATCCCGACCCTGCTGTACATCAAAGACGGCGAGGTGAAAGACCGCACGGTCGGCGTCGTCAGCAAGGACGAAATCCTGGAAAGACTGAACAACCTGCTGTAAACCATGAAAAAGACCCTGCTCACCGCAGTCATTGCCCTCCTGGCGATGGTTGCCGCTTCGGGCGTATCCGCCCAGACGATCGGCGAGGTGCGCTTCGGCGCATTCGGCGGTTTTACCTCCGCGCGCACGAAGGACGTCGCCACCAACCTGCTGGACTTCGACGTCAAGCGTATGCCGCTCTACCATGCCGGCCTTACCGCCCAGTTCCCGCTCGGCGGGGCTTTCTCCATCCAGCCGACGGTGTCCTGGCATGTGAAAGGTTCTTCCATCGCCGCCATCCAGGACAGCGAGAAGGGTCTGAATTTCGAGGCTTTCCGCAGCAAGATCGGCTACCTTGAAGCCGGTGCCCAGTTGCAGGCCGGACTCGACCTGCTGGCCTTCCGCCCCTACCTTTTCCTGGAGCCCTTCGCGGGCTATGCGCTCAACGTGGACGAGAAGCTTTTCAAGACCGACGCGGATACGCCCTACCAGGAAGTGAAGGCTTTCGACCAGTCCGCCCTCCGCAGGATGGAATATGGCCTGGGCGTGGGCTTCGGCGCTGAAGTATGGCTGATGCAGCTGAGCTTCAAGTGGTTCTGGAACTTCGGCAACCTCTACGACGAGCGCAATGCCGGCAATGCCGACATGGCCACCCTCGTGAAGGGTCTGTATGACAAGGGCCGCAACTTCAACGGCTTCGTGATGTCTGTATCGATATTTTTCCTGTAAGCGATGGATCTTTCCCTGCTGCACCGTCTGACAGACACCGAACTGGACCAGGTTCGGGAAGTGATCCGCGCCTCCCTGGCGAGTGATATCGCCTTGCTGAACCAGGCGAACGGGACCCTGCTGGAGGGCGGCGGCAAAATGATCCGCCCCCGGATGGCCATCCTGGTGGCGAAAGCCTGCAGCGGCGGCCATGTCACGGAAGACACCCTGCGCTTCGCCGCGGCGGCGGAACTGATGCACAACGCCACCCTGCTGCATGACGATGTCGTGGATGCCAGTCCGATGCGCCGGGGCAAGCCGACCGTCAGCGCCGTCATGGGCGGGCGGGCGAGCGTGCTGCTCGGGGATTTCTGGCTGGTGAAGGCCGTGTCCCGTATCCTCCAGGCGCGCAACAATGCCGAAGCGGCCGTCCGCATATTCGCCAAAACGCTGTCCGACCTGGCGGAAGGGGAGATGCTCCAGTTGCAGAAGGCGGCTTCCTGCGATACGGTGGAGACGGACTATCTGCGGATTATCTACGGCAAGACGGCTTCGCTCTTCGAGGCTACGGCGATGACGGCGGCGCTGTCCGTCGGGGCGGACGCCGCCCGGAAAAAAGCCGTGTGCACCTATGCCCAGCAAGTCGGTACGGCCTTCCAGATCAAGGACGATATCTTTGATTATCAGGACGGTGCGAACATCGGAAAGCCCGTAGGCCAGGATATGTTGGAGCAGAAGATCACCCTGCCGCTCCTGGGTGCATTCGCCCAGGCGCCGGAGCAGGAAGCGGCGGTGCGCAAGCAGATTGCGGCGATCCACCAACATCCGGAGTACCAGGCGGAAATCGTCCGCTATGTCCGGGAGAACGGCGGCATCGCCTACGCGCAGCGCAAGTTGGGTGAATACGTGGAGCGGGCCTGTATCGCCCTGCGTGAATTCCCGTCAGGGGAGGCCCGGGAAGGCCTGCGTACCCTGGCGGCCTATGTGGCGGACCGGGAATTATGAGATTTGCGGACATCATCGGCAATACGGACGCGGTCCGGGCGCTGCGCGGCATGGCCGACAGCGGCCGTATCCCCCATGCGATGCTGTTCCACGAGAACGACGGTTGCGGGGCGATGGCCCTGGTGCTGGCGTTCCTGCAATACCTGAACTGCCGGGACCGGCAGGAGGGCGACGCCTGCGGGCACTGCGTCTCCTGCAACCAGGTGTCCAAAGTCATCTATCCCGGCATCCGTTTCACCTTCCCGGTGACCTCCGGCAGCAAGGTAAGCGGCGCCGTCAAGGACCTGACCTGCGACCTTTTCGCCCAGCCCTGGCGCGAACTGGTGCTGGACAACCCGTTCTTCCTGGAAAGCGAATTCCAGGCGGCGATGGGTTTTGAAAAGAAACAGGGCCTGATCGCCGTGGCGGAAGGGAAGGCCATCCTGCAGAAGCTGTCGCTGGCTTCGGCGACGGAAGGCTACCGGGCCATGGTCATCTACCTGCCCGAAAGGATGAACCAGCAGACGGCGAACATGTTGCTGAAGGCCATAGAAGAGCCGGCGGACGCGACCCTGTTCCTGCTGATTACGCATGCTCCGGAAAGCGTGCTGCAGACCATCGCGTCGCGCTGCCAGCCCATCCGGGTCCTCCCCCTTTCCCGGGAAGAGATCCAGGAGGCGCTGACCCGGCGTTTCGGCAAATCCCCGCAGGAAGCCGCCATGGCGGCGACCCTCTCAGGCGGAAGCCTCGGGAAGGCCCTGCACCTGCTCTCCGAACAGGAAGAAACGGCGGCGCTGCGGGACCTGTTCCAAGAAATGCTGACCCGGCTGATGAACCGGGACCTCCTGCGGGCCCTGGAAGCCGGAGAAGGCGTGGCGGCGCTCGAATCGCGCGAAAGACAGAAGGCATTCTGCGCCTATGCGGGCAATGCCCTGCGGCAGATTTTCATGGTGCAACAGGGTATGCAGGCCGTGGCCGGGATTCCTCCCGCAGACGAGGAGTTCATCGTGGCGGCCGCCTCCCGGTTGAATCCCGTCTTCTGCCAAAAGGCGATGGACGCCCTGGCGAAAGCGGCCGGTCTGGTGGACAGGAATGTCCTGCAGAAGGCCATCTTTACCAATTTGGTCGATCGGCTGTTCGTCAGTATATAGACAATGAAACGACACCCCCTGGCCGAAGGGCCCGGGTGGTGGAAACGGAGCGGGAAACGCTCCCCATCAAAATATGAACGAGAACGAAAATATTAAATTCGACTGCAACCGGGGATGTACGGTGACGCGTTCGCAGGCAGGTGACCTGGTGTGTACCTATCGGCGGGGCTGCTGCAAGCTGGAAGACTATGACTGGCTCGAAGGCGTGTCGCAGGAGCAGTTTTCCGACATTTTCGAGGTGCGGTTCAAGAATACGCGCAAAGGCTTTTACCGCAACGAATCCGGCCAGAGCGTCAAGATGGGCGACCTGGTCATCGTGGAAGCGCAGAGCGGGCATGACCTGGGCATCGTGACGCTGGAGGGACCGATTGTGGCCCGGCAGCTGCGCTGCAAGGGTGTGGACCCGCAGACGGCCGGACTGAAGCGGATCTATCGCAAGGCCCGCAGTTTCGACATCGAGAAATGGCAGGAAGCCATTGCCCGGGAGCAGGAGACGATGATCCGTTCGCGGCAGATCGCGGCGGAACTCGGCCTGGAAATGAAAATCGGCGACGTGGAGTTCCAGGGCGACGGGACCAAGGCCATTTTCTATTATATCGCCGACGGCCGCGTGGACTTCCGCCAGCTGATCAAGGTCTTTGCCGAGGAATTCCGGATCCGCATCGAGATGAAGCAGATCGGCGCCCGGCAGGAAGCCGGCCTTATCGGCGGCCTGGGCGTATGCGGCCGTGAACTGTGCTGCGCCAATTACATCACGAACTTCAAGTCCATCACCACGGCTGCGGCCCGGGCGCAGGATTTGTCGCTCAATCCCCAGAAGCTGGCCGGGCAGTGCGGCAAGCTCAAATGCTGCCTGAATTACGAGGTGGCCACCTACCTGGATGCGCAGGCGCGCCTGCCGAAGGTCTCCGAGCCCCTGGAGTTCGAAGACGGCCTGGCCTATCTGGTCAAGACCGATATCCTCCGGGAAATCATGTACTTCTCCTACGAGAAGAATTCCCTGGTGAACATCTATCCGCTGGAAGCATCCGAGGTGCGCGAGGTCATCAAGATGAACCGCAACGGCATCAAGCCGGAGTCCCTGCGCACCGAGCCGGAACCGGCCCTGCCGGAGTTCGTCAGCGCCGTGGGCGACGACAGCATCACCCGCTTCGACAGCCAGTTGCGCAGCAAGCGGAAAAAGAAAGGCGGCCGGGGCAAGAACAAGAAAAAGCAGCAGCCGGCCTCATGAAGCGCCTGATGCTCCTCGTGGCGCTGCTGGCGGCGGCTTGCAGCCGTCCCGGGTCTGACGAAGCCTTCGTGCGGACGGACCAGCGGGACGAGCAGGGCCGTTATGCCTTTACCCTGGCGATGGACGACAGCCTGGCGACATACGACATCACCGTCTATGCAGCCGCGCATGCGAACGACAGGGAAACCCTTCCGGAGTTTGTGCTCGGGGTAGAATGGGAGGCTCCTTCGGGGCAGCCTTACTATGAACAGGTCCGCTTGGGGCCGGAGCATCTTCGCCAGCGCCTGTTCTTCGCCAAATACCTGTGCGGCGACCTCCGCCGGGAGGCTGTGCCTGCGGAGTGGGGCATCTGGAAGCTGTATATCACCGTGGCCGACGGGGAGCAGTCCCTGGACGGCCTCGGCATAAGGACGAAACGAAATTATGGGTCACGGTAAATTAAGGAAATTTGCGGAGAACGCCACCTTCGGCTGCCTCGTCCAGCCTTTCTCGGAGGAAGTCATCGAGTCGGGCGAGCATGGCCTGGTGCTGCGGGACTATTCCCTGAAGGGGCATTGGAACGAGAAGATGTTCGATGCGCCGCGTCCCATCGTGCTCGAATTGGGCTGCGGCCGGGGCGAATATACGATAGACCTGGCCCAGCGCAACCCGGCCTGCAATTACATCGGGGTGGATATCAAGGGCGCCCGCCTCTGGAGAGGGGCGAAATATGCCCACGAGCATGAGATGGGCAATGTCGCCTTCCTGCGCACGCGGATCGAATTCATCGAGGCCTTTTTCGCGCCGGGAGAGATTTCGGAAATCTGGCTGACCTTTTCCGACCCCCAGCTCAAGAGCGAGAACAGCCGCCTGACCTGCCCGCGTTTCCTGGAGCGCTACCGCAAGTTCCTGGCCCCCGGGGGCGTCGTCCACCTGAAGACAGACAGCATGTTCCTGCATCAGTACAGCAAGGCCGTGGCGCAGGCCAACGGCCTGGAGATTCTCCGCTGTACGGAGGACCTGTACGGCAGCACGCCGCGTTTTGACGAGCCCGCTCTCTATGAAGTGCAGACCTATTATGAGCGTATGTTCTTGCAGATGGGTCTGAAAATCACGTATTTATCCTACCGGATCGACCATGAAGGTCCCTATGCGGCCCCGGAGTTCGACGCGCAGAAATGGCGTGCGCTCGAAGGGCCCCGGCGGACTTTCGACCATCAGCCGGCCAGCAACAAGGTGCAATGACGATGGAACCTTTTGTCACCGGTGTGCCGCTGCCGGCCGAACTCCCTGAGCCCGAGACGATATCCGTCCCGGACATCCTTGCGGCGTATGACCGCCGGGAGATCGACCTCGTCTGCGTCCTGGGGCCGACCGCTTCGGGGAAGACCCATTATGCGGTGGGCCTGGCCCGGGAAATCAACCGGCTCAAGGGCCGTCCTTGCGCGGAGATCCTTTCGGCCGATTCGCGTCAGGTGTATCGGGGTATGGATATCGGGACGGGTAAAGATTTAGCTGAATATCAAGAAATTCCCTACCATCTGATCGATATCGCCCCGGCGGGTTCGCGTTACAATATCTACCAGTACCAGCAGGATTTCGAGCAGGCGTACCGGGATATCGTGGAGCGCGGCGGCGTCCCGATTCTCTGTGGCGGCTCGGGCTTGTATATCGAGGCGGCTACCTGCGGATACCGGATGCCCCAGGTCCCGCCGGACCCGATTTTGCGGGCGCAGCTGGAGCAGGAGGACATCGAGGAGCTGCGTGAGAAGCTGCTGGAGCTTCGTCCGGTCAGCGACCCTTCCGTCCTGGAGTCCAAACGGCGGATTATCCGGGCCCTGGAGGTGGCGTTTTATGAGCAGGAACATCCCGTGCAGCGGAGCGGTTTCCTGCCCAAGAGCGTGTATTATATCGGGACGCTGGTTTCCCGCGAGGAGCGCATCGCGCGTATCGACCGGCGCCTGGACGAGCGTCTTGCCGCCGGGCTGGTGGAGGAGGTCAAGGGCCTCATCGCCAACGGGGTGGCCCCGGCGGACCTGGTCTATTATGGCCTTGAGTATAAATTTGTTACGCAGTATGTCATGGGCATACTGTCTGATGAGGAGATGCGCACCTTGCTGGCCAATGCCATCCATCAGTTCGCCAAGCGGCAGATGACCTGGTTCCGCGGCATGGAGCGGGATGGGCATATCATCCACTGGGTGCTTGTGAAGTCGTTTTGAATATGCCGAAGGCAAAGAGTAAAATACAAATCAGCAACCGCAGGGCCTCGTTCGATTACGAGTTCCTGGAGACCTATACCGCGGGCATTGTCTTGTGCGGTACGGAGATCAAGTCTATCCGGGCGGGGAAGGCCTCGCTGGTGGATGCGTATTGTTATTTCGACCTCCATGGTCAGTTGTATGTCAAGGGCATGAACGTGGCCCAGTATTTCTGGGGGTCCTGGGGGCAGCATGAGCCGGTGCGGGACCGTAAGTTGTTGCTGACCAAGCGGGAGCTCCGTCATCTGCGGCAGGCTGTCAAGGAGAAGGGTCTGGCGATCGTGGCGGTGAAGCTGTATATCGCGGAAAACGGTTATGCCAAGCTGCTGATCGCCCTGGCCAAGGGTAAGAAGGTGTATGATAAGCGGCAGAGTATCAAAGAAAAAGATATCCGCCGCGAGATGGATCGGGGCGGATACTAATCATTCCGAAAAATAAGCTGCCTCAACGGGTGGCCACAGGTTTTGAAACGAGGCAGCTTATTCTTTCTCCATTTCTGAGCATCCTCGTGTTTTTTAACGGGGCAGGAGTCCGGCGGCGAGGAGCGCTTCGGCAATCTGGACCGCGTTGGTGGCGGCTCCTTTGCGGATGTTGTCCGACACGCACCAGAAGTTGAGGCCGTAGGGGACGGACGGGTCGCGGCGCAGACGCCCCACGAAGACGTCGTCTTTGCCCAGGGAATATATCGGCATCGGATACAGGTTCCGGGACGGGTCGTCCTGCACGGTTACGCCAGGCGTATGGGCCCAGATGTCGCGGATGTCTTCCAGGGTGAAATCGTGTTCGAGTTCCAGGTTGATGGATTCGCTATGGCCGCCGACCACGGGTACGCGGGCCGTCGTCGGGCTGACGCCGATGTGTTCGTCCCGCAGGATTTTGTGGGTCTCGTTGACCATTTTCATTTCTTCTTTCGTGTAGCCGTTTTCCAGGAAGCTGTCGATGTGCGGCAGGATGTTCCGGTCGATGGGATGGGGATAGAAGGCGTCGTATTCTCCCTGGGCTTTGCCGGAGCGTTCGGCTTCCAGCTGGCGGATGCCTTTGATGCCCGAACCGGTCACGGACTGGTAGGTGGATACGACGATGCGTTTGATGCCGTATTTCCGGTGCAGCGGGGCCAGGGGCAGCAGCATCTGGATGGTCGAGCAGTTGGGGTTGGCGATGATATAGTCGTCGGCGGTGAGGACGTCGGCGTTGATTTCGGGTACGACGAGTTTCTTGTCGGGGTCCTGCCGCCAGCAGGAGGAGTTATCGACGACGCGGCAACCGACGGCGGCAAAGCGCGGCGCCAGTTCGCGGGAGGCGGAGGCTCCTGCGGAGAAGATGGCCAGGTCGGGGCGGGCGGCGATGGCGTCGTCCGCGCTCATGACGGTATATTCCTTCCCGGCGAAGGTGACCTTTTTTCCGACCGAGCGTTCAGAGGCGACGGGGTAAAACTCCGATACGGGGAAATGGCGTTCGGCCAATACTTCCATCATTCGGGTGCCGACCAATCCGGTCACACCCACTACGGCTACTTTCATAGAGATATTGTTAAATCCGTTAATCGTGCAGGCAGGCGTCCATCATCTTTTCGATGGCGACCTTGTCCAGATGCTGACCGATGAAGACGATCTTGATCATCCGGTCGCCATACTCGGGATCCCAGTCGCGACGCAGGTTCTTGTCGCGGGCCATGAGCTCTTCCAGCCGGTCTTCCGGCATCGTGGCGAACCAATACCCGGCATCCTTGATGCTCTTCTGCTTGCCGGCCGTCTCGAACAGGTAGCATTTGTCCGGTTCGTCATAGAAATAGCAGAGTCCCTTGGCACGGATGATTCCCTCGGGCCAGTGACGGGCCACCATGTTGTCGAATTTGTTCAGGTCCAGGCCGGGCCGGCGATAATAAACGTAGGTGCCGATGCCGTATTCTTCGACCTCGCCCTCATCGTGGTGATGATGGTGGTGGTGATGATGCCCATGTCCTTCATGCTCATGGTCCTCATGGTCCTCATGGTCGTGGTCGTCGTCGTCATCGTCGTCGTCATGCTCGTCGTGTTCGTCGCCCTCGATGGCGGCGATCCAGGCGGCGGAGGTGGCGACTTTGTCGAAGTCGAAAAGGTTGGTGTTCAGGAGTTTATCCAGGTCCACATCGCCATAGTCGCAGGTCAGGACCACAGCCTTCGGGTTGAGGGCCGACACGACTTCGCGTACGCGGACGAGTTCTTCCGGGCTGACTTCGGAGGCTTTGTTGAGCAGGACCATGTTGCAGAATTCAATCTGCTCGATGACCAGGCGCTCCAGGTCTTCTTCGCCGTCGTGCTCGCCTTTCAGCGCGTCTCCGCAGCCGAATTCGTCCCGCATCCGCAGGGCGTCCACCACCGTGACGATGCAGTCCAGGCGGGGCAGGGTGCCGGAGGCATATTGCGGGAACACGGCGGAAATGCTGCTGATGGTCTGCGCGATGGGCGCCGGCTCGCAGATGCCGCTGGCTTCGATGACGATATAGTCGAAACGGTTCATCCGGCACAGCTCGGCCAGCTGGGAGATGAGGTCCATCTTGAGCGTGCAGCAGATGCATCCGTTCTGCAAAGCGACCAGACTGTCGTCGCCCTGACCCACGATTCCGCCTTTCTGAATCAGGTCGGAGTCGATGTTCACCTCGCCGATATCGTTGACAATCACGGCGAAACGGATGCCGCGGCGGTTGTTGAGGATACGGTTCAGCAAGGTAGTTTTTCCGCTGCCGAGGTAACCGGTCAGCAGCAGGACCGGCATTTCTTTCTTATCCAACGTAAGGGTCATGATACTTCTCTGATTTAGGACTGCAAAGATAGCAAAAAAAGCGTATCTTTGCAGATACGATAAATAGAGAACATGAAACTTCTGGTAATTGATGACGAGCGGGCCATCCGCAACTCGCTCAAGGAGATTTTGATGGATGAGGGCTATGATGTCGATATTGCTGAAGACGGTCCGGCCGGTCTGGCCCTGACCGCGAAGAGCCGCTACGACGTCATCTTCTGCGATATCAAGATGCCGGGCATGGAAGGGACGGAGGTCCTGGACAAGCTCGTGGCAGAGGGGATAGACTCGGCTGTGGTCATGATTTCCGGCCATGGCGACATCGATACGGCCGTAGAATGCATCAAGAAGGGGGCTTTCGATTTTATCCAGAAGCCCCTGGACCTGAACCGTATCCTGATCACGGTGAAAAACGCCACGGACAAGGCCAACCTCGTCAAGGACAACAAAATCCTGAAGAAGAAGGTCTATGGCCAGCAGATGATCGGCGAATCCGAGCCGATCCGCCATATCCGTGAGATGATCGAGAAGGTCGCCCCGACCCCGGCCCGCGTGCTGATTACCGGCGCCAACGGCACCGGCAAGGAGCTGGTGGCCCGGAGCCTGCACCAGCAGAGTACACGCAGCGCCATGCCCTATATCGAGGTCAACTGCGCCGCCATTCCTTCGGAATTGATTGAGAGTGAGCTGTTTGGCCATAAGAAAGGCTCCTTTACCTCAGCGGTCAAGGACCACAAGGGCAAATTCGAGCAGGCGGACGGCGGGACCCTTTTCCTGGACGAAATCGGCGATATGAGCCTGGCGGCCCAGGCCAAGGTCCTCCGCGTACTGCAGGAGCGCAAGCTTACCCCGGTGGGCGGCGACAAGGATATCGAGGTGGACGTCCGCGTCATCGCGGCTACCAACAAGGACCTGAAGGCCGAGATTGAAAAAGGCACCTTCCGCGAGGACCTCTACCATCGTCTCAGCGTGATTCTCATCAAAGTGCCGTCGCTGGACGAGCGCAAGGACGACATCCCGCTGCTGGTGGATTATTTCGCCGGCCAGATCTGCGCGGAGTCCGGCAAGCCCGTGCGGCCTTTCGAAGAGGCCGCCGTGAAGCTGCTCCAGGAGAAGTCCTGGCCCGGCAACATCCGCGAACTCCGCAACGTGGTGGAGCGCCTGCTGATCCTGGGCGGCAATCCCGTCACGGCCCAGGATGTCAAGAGTTATGTATAGCTGAACCCCATAGATATGAACGTTCCCGATATCATCATTGCCATCGACGGATACTCGTCCACCGGCAAAAGCACTTTCGCCAAATTGATTTCCCAGGCCTTCGGTTTCCTGTACCTGGATTCCGGTGCCCTGTATCGCGGTGTCACCTTCTTCGCCCTGGAAAACGGGATGATCGAAGGGACGGACCGCATCGACCTCGGTCGTCTGATTCCTGCGCTGGAAACCCTGGACATCCATTTCGAGGAGGGCAGCAAGACCTTCCTGGGCAAGCGCTGCATCGAGGACCGCATCCGCACCCTGGAGGTGTCAAGTTCGGTAAGCCCTATCGCCGCCGTCCCCGAGGTGCGGGCCTATGTGGACCGTCGCCTGCGCGAATTCGGCGAGCGCGGCCGCATCGTGATGGACGGCCGGGACATCGGCACGACCGTATTCCCGAACGCCCAGCTCAAAATCTTCATGGTCGCCGATGACCAGGTCCGGGCGCAACGCCGGTATGACGAAATGGTGGCGAAGGGAGAAACGCCTGATTTCCAGGAAGTTCTGGATAATCTGAAAGAGCGTGACCGCATTGATTCCACCCGGGAGGTGTCCCCGCTCCGTCAGGCGGAAGACGCCTTTGTCCTGGACAATTCCGACATGACCCTCCACGAGGAGGTGGTCTGGATCCGGGGGCTGATCCAGGGCCGTTTCGACATTCGGGAGACCCGCTGGTTATGGGTCTGGCCGTTACGATAGATTCACAGTCCGGCTTCTGCGGCGTTGTGTTCCGTGCCATCGGAATGGCGGAGGATTTCCTCTGCGACGGGTCGGCGGCGCTGTATTCGCTCGGCGCCATCGTCCACAATGAGGCGGAGCTGGAAAGGCTCGGCAATAAGGGGCTGCGGACCGTGTCCCTGTCGGATTTTCCAGACTTGGCCGGCCGGGATGTACTCATCCGTGCCCATGGCGAACCGCCGCAGACCTATGCACTGGCCCATCGCTACGGGATCAATCTGATCGACTGTACCTGTCCGGTGGTGCTGCAGCTTCAGAAGCGTATCCGCAAGGCCTATGACGAGGGGGGGCAGATTCTGATTTTCGGCAAGGTCGGCCATGCCGAGGTACTCGGTCTGGTCGGGCAGGTCGATGGGGACGCGCTGGTCGTGGAGAATATGGACATGCTTTCGGCGGCCCTCCGGGAGGGCCGGCTGGACCTGGAGCGCAACATCGATGTCTTTTCGCAGACGACCAAGAGTCCGTCGGGCTACCGGGATGTCTGCCAGGCGGTGGAGGAGGCGTTGCAGGGGCATGCCGGTCAACTCCGGGTCCATAACACTATCTGCTCGCAGGTGGCTTCGCGCCATGCCCAGCTGTCGGCTTTTGCGGCGGAACAGGATGCCATCGTATTCGTGTCCGGGCGTGATTCTTCGAACGGGAAGGTGCTTTTCGACCTGTGCCGCAGCGTCAATCCCCGGACTTTCCTGGCCGGAAGTCCGGAGGAAGTCAATCCCGCGCATTTCCGCGACGGCGACCGGGTCGGGGTCTGTGGCGCCACCTCCACCCCGAAGTGGCTGCTGGAGGCCGTGGCCGACCGTCTGCGCAAGCTCTGAGGGCGGATTGCAGTTTTTTTTGCAGTTTCGCAGACAAATGACTAATTTTGCGTGCTAAACTGCATATATTATAAAACAGATATTTTTATGGCAACAACAGCTGATTTCAAAAACGGACTGTATCTGAATTTCAACGGCAAACCGTGCTCCATCGTCTGGTTCCAGCACGTCAAACCCGGCAAAGGCCCCGCGTTCGTGAAGACGAAACTCCGCAACCTGGAGAACGGCCGTATCCTCGAGAATACCTTCACCGCCGGTGCGAAGATCGAAACCATCACCGTCGAACGCCGTCCCTACCAGTTCCTCTATGGGGATGAGGATGGATTCAACTTCATGCACGAAGAGACCTACGAGCAGATTTCCCTGCCGAAGGATGTCGTGGAGAATGCCGACCTGATGAAAGAAGGCCAGCATGTCGAGATGATGTTCGTCACGGAGCCGGAAGAGCGCTGCCTGACCTGCGAGCTCCCGACCTATGTGACCCTCGAAGTGACCTATGCCGAGCCCGCCGTCAAGGGCAATACCGCTTCCACCAGCGCCCTCAAGGAAGTTACCCTGGAGACCGGTGCGAAGATCATGGTGCCGCTGTTCATCCAGCAGGGCGAGAAGATTACCGTCAATACCACCGACCGCTCCTACGGCCAGCGTGTGTAGGTAGGATTTCTGGATACAAACGACCCGAAGGGGCTGGCCAAAATTTCTTTTTAGCCAGCCCTTTTTGCGATATAGGGGTTCTCAGGCCAGCCGGCGGACTTCTTCTACGCCGTCTATGGCGGAGATGCCGGCCAGCATTTCGTTGAGTTCCGTGGTGGAATGGATGGCGAAATCTACCTTGCAGGTGACGATATTGTCTTCACTGAGCGTTTCGAGGGCGGACATGGACAGGTGATGCCTGTCCACGATGAAGTCGATGATTTCCCGCAGGAAGTGGAAGCGGTCGATGCCGGTGATGGCGATTTTGACGGGGAAGAGCACGTCGGGGGATTCGGTGAAATCCCGGATATCGACAATCGTGCTGCCTTTCTCTGACGCCATGCGGATGGCCTCCGGGCAGTTCCGGCTGTGCAGGGTGATGCGGCCCTCGCTGTCTTCGAAACCGATGATTTCGCTGCCGGGCATGGGGTGGCAGTGCGGGCAGAGATTGTATTTGGGTCGGGGCAGTTTGTTGAGGTAGCCGCGGATGTGCTTGCGGGCCTTGTAGGAAACCACGCCGTCCAGCCATTCCGCCCGCGGGTGCGTCTCCTTGCCGGTGCCGATTTCCACGCAGTCGCCCCGTTTGAGCTTGGTCCGCAGGGAGCAAAGCTGCCCGTTGATGCGGGCATACCGGGCGTGGTCGCCGATGTCGGTATGTACCCCGTAGGCGAAGTCCAGGGCGGTGGCCCCTTTCGGCAGGGTGATGGGCTTGCTCTTGGGCGTATAGGCCACGATGTCTTCGTTATAGAGGGAGTCCCGGATGCCGGGCATCATGGAGGCGGGGTCTTCCGAGAGCTCGTTCAGGACTTCGGTCAGACGCTGCAGCCAGCGTTCCTTGTTCTCGACGATGCAGCCGAAATGGGATTGCTCCCGCATGTTTTCCGAGCTGATGTGGAATTCTTCGATGCCGCCGAAGGGGTTCAGCAGGCGGACATGGACGGAACGGTAGCCGTTGGCCTTGGGCTGGGCGATATAGTTGACGAAGCTGCCGGTCTGTTCGCGGTAGCGTTCCGCCAGGCAGCGGTAGATTTTCAGGGCGATGTCCTGCTCGTCCGGGTCTTGCCAGCCGGTCTGTGCGGCGACTTCCTCGGGTTGGAAAACGGCCCGGATATAGTGCTTGAACGGGACATGGTAGAAGTCGCAGCCGAGCTCCTGCATTTCGCGCCAGACGCTGTAGGGCTTGCGGTAGCGGATGTCCCACCGGACGGCGTCGCCCAGTTGTCTGGCGACGACGTGCTGCGCGGCGAGCAGGAAGGATTCCGTCGCAGTGCGGGTGCGTTCCTTGTCTTCTTCCAGGGTCTTCTCGATGTAGGCGTATTCGTTCGGGTTGAGGAAGCGGAAGGCCAGGTTTTCCAGTTCGGATTTGATTTTGTACAGACCCAGGCGGCCGGCCAGCGGAGCGAAGAAGAATTGGGTTTCAGAGGCGATTTTCCATTGTTTCTGCGGGCGCAGGCCGTCCAGGGTGCGCATGTTGTGCAGCCGGTCCGACAGTTTGAGCACGAGCACGCGGATATCGCCTTTGATCGACCCCAGGATATGCTGGAAATTGTCCACCTGCATCTTGTTGGGCTTGGTGACGGCGCCTACCAGGAAAGCGACATCGTCGCCGAACCGTTCCTGGATTTCCTCCAGGGTGTGGGGCGTGTCTTCCACCACATCGTGCAGCAGGGCCGCGCATACGATGGCTCCGTCGCGCTGCCGCATTTCCGATACGGTGATGAGCGCTACGGACAGGGGATGGAGGATATAGGGGAGTCCGCTCTTCCGCTTCTGGCTTTTGTGCGCCTCGGCCGCCAGCAGATAGGCCTGTCGGATGGCCTCGCGGTCCGCTGCGGGGAATTCGGCCGTTGCCTGGTCTAACCGCTGCCAGGCATGCTCAATCATGTCGCTGTAATCCATTCTCGTTTTTTCTGTTAGGTCGTCGCCGGTGTGTCGCGTCGTGTCTGCGTTTCAGGCCCAGATTCGCAAATATCGCGATAAAATTTGGAAATCCAATCCCCTTCGCCAGAAATCACCAGCGGCCACCCCTCTCTTCCGGGGCAGCCGCTGGATTAAACCCTATTATTATCAACTAAACTAACCGAAATAACAATAAGCAAAGCCTGTGCCAAAACGGAAAGGTCAGTTTCTTTTCTCGAATTTCAATTGTTGGATATAGTAGCTTTTCCCGTCCTTGCAGGACACGAAAATGGTGACGCTGAGCCGTTCGCCGCCGGCGGTGAGGGTGCCATAGGCATATTTCATGTTCGGGCGGCTGGCCGTGTGGTTGATCTGGAAAGACCGGGGCGAATAGGTGTTGAAGAAAGACTTGACAATCTGCCGGGCCTGGTTGCGGCTGGCGTCGTTGGTGCTGGAGAAAATGGTGACTTCCAGGTTGTCGTCGAACCAGGCGGAAAGCCGGTCGGCGTCGCCGCTGCGGATATACTTGGCAATCGGGACGAATACGTCTTTGGTATCTCCGGCCGATTGCGCCAAGGCATCGGTCCCGAAGAATAAGGCCAACAGCGCGGCCACCATAGTACAGATTCTCAAGGATTTCATACGTCCGGCTATTCCCGCAAATTCCGAGCCAAGGATGATTGGGCCCTCCTAT
>JAFUWX010000044.1 GCA_017471025.1 Bacteroidales bacterium | reverse complement strand
TTAAATCAAATTTTTATCGCTATTTCGGAGGCTCCGACAGAGGCGGTTTTTCAACCGTTCTTAGCAGTATGTCATGGCCGCAAATGGCCGCATAAAAGAGACTCCAAAATGAAGCAGGTTATTTTTTAACAATTACTAAATAGCTACTATTTGATGCTAAATTGGCGAAAATTCGATACTTATATCGTTTTAAATTTTCCGCAGCCGCAGGGAATTCGTGACGACGCAGACGGAACTCAGGGCCATGCAGGCGGCGGCGATGGCGGGATTCAGGAGGAAGCCGTTGATGGGATACAGGACGCCGGCGGCCAGCGGAACGGCCAGCAGGTTGTAGAAGAAGGCCCAGAAGAGGTTCTGCCGGATAATCCGGCCTGTCTTGGCGGAGAGGCGGACCAGGTCGGGAATCTTGCGCAGGTCGCCTCCGACCAAGGTGACCATGGCCGTGTGCATGGCGATGTCTGTCCCGGATCCCATGGCGATGCTCAGATCGGCACCGGCCAGGGCCGCGCTGTCGTTGATGCCGTCTCCGGCCATCGCGACATGCTTTCCTTCTTTTTGTAAATTCCTGATATATTGGAGCTTGTCTTCGGGGAGCAAGCCGGCATGCACTTCCTCGATCCCGCATTCGCGGGCTGTGAGCGCTGCCGACGCAGAATTGTCCCCGGTCAGCATGACGCTTCGGATGCCTTGTGTGGCCAGGGCCGCGATCGCCTGCGGCGTCCCTTCTTTTGGGCGGTCGGACAGCCCCAGCGCGGCCAGCAGATGCTGCCCGTCGTGGAGGTAGATGCAGGTCAGGCCGTCCAGGTCATCAGGGGCCTTTACGCCGGCGGGAAGGCGGTTCCCGGCGGTCAGCAGCCGGCCTTGGTATTCGGCTTGGATCCCGGTTCCGGGCAGCAGGCGGAAGCCTTCGACGGGCAGGGCTTCGACCCCATGCAGCATCTGAAGGACGGCGCCGGCCAGGGGATGCTCGGAGGTCTGTTCCATGCCTTTGAGCAGGCCCTGCGCCTGTTTGTCCAGCCAATGCGCGACGACGACCTGCGGCTTTCCGGTCGTGAGGGTGCCGGTCTTGTCGGTGACGAGCACGTCGGTTTTCCCTGCCAGCTGCAGCGCATCGGCGTCTTTGACCAGGATGCCCCGGCGGGCGGCCGTGCCGATGCCGGCAATCAGGGCGGTGGGGGTCGCCAGACCCAGCGAACAGGGGCAGGCGATGACCAGGACGGCGACCATGGACAGCAGACCCATCGTAAAGCCGTCTTCGGGGGCCAGCAGCACCCAGGCGAGCAGGGTCAGCAGGCTGATGCCGATGATGACGGGGACGAATACGGCGGCGACTTTGTCCACGGTGGCCTGGATCCGGGCTTTGCTGCCCTGGGCGTCCCGGACCATACGGACCATGGCGGAGAGCATGGTGTCGGAGCCGGTTTTCTCGGCTTTCATCTGAAAGGCTCCGGACCCGTTCAGCGATCCGGCAAATACCTGTGAACCAGGAAGTTTCTCAGCCGGTACCGGTTCGCCGGTCAGGGCGCTTTCATCCACGAAGGCATGTCCCTGCGTCAGGACCCCGTCGGCGGGGATCCGTTCTCCCGGCTTGACGCTGACCAGCTGTCCGGGACGGATGTCTTCCCGCTTGGACTGCAGGCCGGCCAGTTCCCGGATGGAGGCGGTGGTCCGGCTGCTCGCCGCTTCTTCCAGCAGGCGTCCCAGCAGGATGAACGCGACGATCATGGTGCAGGATTCGAAGTACAGATGGGGCTCCAGCCCGCGGGAGGTCCAGATCTGCGGCCACAGCAGGCCGGTCAGGCTGAACAGGAAGGAGATCAGGGTCGATAGGGCGACGAGGGTGTCCATGTTGGCGGACAGATGGCGGGCTTGTCGCCAGGCCGTGACGAGGAAACGCCGGCCGCACCAGAAGACGGATACGGCGGCGAGGGCGGCCAGGACGTAGCCTTTTCCGGGGAAGTCGCGGAATCCCATGGACAGGAGCATGACAAGCGCCGCCAGCCCGCCGGCCAGCATGCAGTCGCGTTTCAGACGCCGCCAGGCGTCCTCCCGTCGTCGGTCAGCTTCGTCTTCGGCCTCGGCGCTTTCATCGACCAGCAGGTCGTAGCCGGCTTCCTGGACGGCTTTGCGCAAGGCACCGGCGCTGACCACGGAAGGGTCATAATCCACCTGGGCGCTGCGGGACGCCAGGCTGACGGCGGCGCGTTCTACGCCTTTCTGCGCTTTCAACGTGTTCTCTACGCGGGCGACGCAGGCGGCGCAGCCCATTCCCTCGACCGGGAAATTCTTCCGAATACTCTTTGCCATTGTTAATACTGTTTTAATCATTCCGAAAAATAAGCTACCTCATTTCAAAACCTTCCGCTTCGCTACATCCCTCCCAAACAAGTTTGGGCCCCTCCCGTTCACGAGGCCACGGGCGGCCACGGGTTTTGAAACGAGGCAGCTTATTTTTCTTCATTATTAATGAAAAAAAGCCGTCGCAAATCTTTGACTTACAACGGCTTAGTAATAACTTGTGGAGCATAGGGGGGTCGAACCCCTGACCTCCAGATTGCGAACCTGGCGCTCTACCAACTGAGCTAATACCCCGATTGGGACGGCAAAGTTAATAAAAAAACTTGGAAACCGTCACTTTTTTTCAAAAAATTACCGTTTCCCGCTGCACCCGCCAAAACCGCAGGGCTTCGGCGGGCACAACAGGGGGGATCATCAGAATGTGCTGTCGAAGATGACCGTCTCGTGGCTGACTTTACCCAGGGTCGCCTTGATGGGAATCCTGTTGATGACATGGTCGATGACGAAAGTCAGGTGAGTCGGGTTTTCGACCAGATCGGTCAGTTCTTCCTTGTCATTTTCGTCAATCGTCCAGGTGAGCTTGTCGGTTTCTTCCTTCAGGCCGCGGATGGCCAGGGGAATGCTCGAAACGGATTTCCAGACGAATTCGGGCTTGGTCGCATTGGTGTCATCGGGCTGGTAGGCCTCCATGACGCAGCTGTACTCATACCCGCCTACGCCTTTGACGTCATTGTCATAGATATAGGTTTGGCCGGGCTGATCGACTTTCTTGAGGATGGACAGGCGCCAGGGGCAGACCCAGAATTCCTGATGGAAGGGTTCTCCGTCTTCGAGTTCGGCATTCCTTGCGGTGATTTTCACCTTGACGGGCTCTGTCGCGCCTTCGGGCAGATTGACCTGGATCCAGGCTTCTTCCCCTTCGGTGCGGAGCGTGACGATGTCCGGATTTTCGACCGTCCAGGCATATTTGCATTTAGACATGCGGACCAGCCGGAAGGTCTGGCCGTCATACATGGTGGACATCACGCTGAATCCCGGAATCTGGTTCCAGGAATCAACCAGTCCGGTGCAGCTGCTCAGCCCGACAAGGGCCGTGAGCGCAGCCAGCATGGCAAGTAATTTTTTCATATTGCGGTTAATGTAAAGTATGGTGACAAAGGTAATACAAAAGCGGTAATAAACAAAGGGCATCAGCGCAAAGAGACCGACCTTTCCGAGAGGTCCCAGCCCTTGACGCCGACCGTTTCCGCCCGCAGGGCGTCTTCGGCGCGGAGCCGGCAGCGGACCGTGCGGGTTTCGCCTGGGGCGAGGGTCAGGTAGTTGTCTTCCCACTGGGCCGGGCAGAGCAGCCCGCCGTCCGCATCTTTGATCCACAGCCGGTTGAAGAAGGCGATGCCCCGGCCGGGGTTGCTGAGCGTCACGACGACCTCCAGCGATTCGTCCAGGCGGGCCTGGATCTGCGGGGCAGGGGTGTGAAGCCGGCCCAGCGGATGCAGGTCGGCATAGCGGGAAATCGGGGTCTGGTACCAATTGGAGGCGTTCCAGTCATGCTGGTCCTCGGCACAGGAAAGCACGTATTCGTTCCGGGCGATGACGGCTCCGCGGGCCCCTTCCAGGCGGGTCAGCAGGAAATGGCAGCCGTTTGCCGGGGCGGGGAGGGAGGCGACCTTCACCGGATGGAAGGGCTCTGCCCGGACCTTGCGCCGGGCCTTGAAGGCGGGACTTCCATCGGCTTTCCAGATATCGATAACCGCTTCTGCCTCCATCGTTTCGCAAGTTTCGTTGACAGCATACAGGCAGCGGTCGGCATAATGGTATATCAATTGGACGGGCTCGTTCGCATGCCGGGTCGCGTAATAGGCGGCCGTCGGTTGGCCGTACCAGTCGTAAAGCTGCCAATACAGGGACGGCCAGGCGGAATTGAGCATCCACTGGACGATGCCCGTCGCCTGCGGGACGTTCACGCGGAAGGCTTCGAACATGGCCCGGGTGCCGTCATAGTTGAGGTGGCTGGCCTTGCGCAGGAAATCGTCCAAACCTTCCGGCGTCCCGTATTTGCCCTCCACCGCCTGCTTGAGTGCTTTCAGGGCGTGCATGTCCTCGGCGGCGCTGGTGCAGTGGAAGTCCCATTCCTCTCCCGTCGGCCAGGTCATCGGAAGTCCCATCTTTTCCAGGCTTTCCCGCACCGGAAGTTGGGCGCCTATGCCGGTCTCCGTGTTGAATCCCACGGCGCTTCCCGGCGCCTGGGGAGAATACCAATAGACGGGTCCGACATATTCGTAAGGTCCGCGCATTTTCGTGCCGGAAGGGCCGGAGACGGGGCTGGTCAGCCCGCTGGCGGAAATCAGGTAGCCCCGGTCGTCGTTGGCGGCGAGGAAATCGCGGTATTTCGGTTCCAGGTCGGGATGGGGGATCCGGTCGCTGCCCGTAAACCAGGCTATGATGCTGGGATGGCTCCTGAGCCAGAGCACCTGGTCGGCAAAGGATTCGGCCGTCAGGTCGATCTCCGCCGGGGTGAGGATGCCCCCGTACAGCGGGTCATGGGGCTTGCCCAGGTAGATTTCCCATTCCCAGAAGCAGCTCCAGCCGGCGAGGACCATCAGGCCGTAGCGGTCACACAGGTCATACAGGTTCTCCGACGTGCCCCAGAACTCTTCCAGCCGTACCATGTTCAGGTTCATGTCGCGGACATAGCCCAGCTGGAGGGCGTTGCTGCGCTCGTCATCCCGCAGGAAGATATCGTCCGTCCAGCCGGCCCCGCGCAGCAGCACATCCCGTCCGTTCAGGCGGAAGGCCACATGTCCGGCCGCATCGAGCCGCTGCTCCACCTTCCGGATGCCGAAGGTGAAGGTCTGGCTGTCCGAGCAGCCTTCCCGGGTGAGGAACTGGAGTTCCATATCATACAGCTCGGGGGAGCCCATGCCGTTGCACCACCAGACGCGCGGCTTTTCCAGGTGCAGGGCGGGACAGCTGTCCGGCGTGAGCAGGACCTGCCGTTCTTCTCCGGGGGCCAGGGTGACGGGCGCGGAAAACACCCGCCCGTCGAACCGTCCGGCGATGCGCCCCTGCACGGGCTGGTCGCTGAGGTTGACGGCCCGCACGTCCACGGTGAGGTCGGCCCAGGCATAACCCGGGCAGTCCAGGAGGCTTCGGACGGCCCCGTGCTGGAGGGCGACCGGACCGGTGGTGACCAGCCGGACCTCGCGGAAAAGCCCCATGCTCTCATCCAGCGGCCGCGGATTCCAATCGACGAAGCCGATGCCGGGCTGCCCCGGCCGGGCCCGTTCCAGACGCACCGCCAGGATGTTCTCCTCCTGGATATATTCGGTCACGTCATAGCAGAATTGGCGGAAAGGCCCTTCCGTCCGGTCGATATAATGGCCGTTCAGCCAGATATCCCCGGTATAGCTGATGCCGTCCAGCTCCAGGAGGATGTGCTCTCCGGGCCGGGGCGCCGGCAGGGAAAAGGCCTTCCGGTACCACCAGGGATGGTCGAAGGGACTGCGGTCCGCCTCCCGGTAATGCATGCCTTCCAGCAGGTCCGGATAGCGGCCCTGGGCGGTCAAGGCGCCCATGACGGTAGAAGGGACGCTGGCCGTCACTCCCGGGAAATCGCCGGGACGGGAGACGGCGGCTCCGTCGAGCCCCCGGGTGTCGGGCCCGATGAGGGTCCAGTTGTCGGTCAAGGGAATCTGCCGGCCCCGCACGGTGGCGGCGACGGCCGGAATCTGCAAGAGAAGCGTCAGAAGGACGGGGATGATCTTGTTCATGCGTAGTATTACATTACGGGGAAGCCGCGACCGGAACGGTTCCGGGCAGCTTTCCGACAAATGTACGACAAATCTGCGGAATATGCAAAAAGCGACAAAAAGACAGTAAAATATGCCATTTTGTCTTGTGTAAATGCCAATTTGTCGTCTTTTGGGATAATTTTCAGCCTTGGCGCAGGACTTGTCCATAAACCGGTCGAACGCCTGAAAACAAGGCGGGCAAACAAAAAGTCAAACAAAAACAAAAAATAGGAGGATTACATTATGGTACCTGCAAGAAGAAACACACAAACCTGGTTGCCGGACATCTTCAACGATTTCTTTGACACCAACTGGATGGGACATTCCAACGCGACGGCTCCGGCCATCAATGTCTTAGAACACGAAAAGAGCTACGAACTGCAGCTCGCCGCACCGGGCATGACCAAGGAAGATTTCAAGGTGACGCTGGATACCGAAGGCGACCTGGTCATCAACATGGAAAAGAAAGCCGAGGAAGAGCAGAAGAAGCACGGGCACTATCTGCGCCGCGAATTCTCTTACAGCAAGTTCCAGCAGACGATGCTCCTGCCTGAGGATGCCGACCGCGAGAAGATTGCGGCGAAGGTGGAGAATGGTGTCTTGACGGTGGATATCCCCAAGATCGCCAAGGTCAAGACCGAAGACACCAACCGGCAGATCCAGGTCCAGTAAGGACCGGAGCCGAAGCGGCTTTCCTTCCGCGACCGGCCGAAGGCTGAAGCCCCTGATCAAGGGGAACTTAGAAAAACCGAGAGGGATGACCCAAATGCAGGGCCATCCCTCTTTTCATTTATCGTCAGGGCGTCGCTTCGGGGGACCGGACTTGCCACCCACCCGGGCCACCGAAGCGGCTTGGGAAATTAAAATATTGGCTGACAAGGATTTACCAGGCGAAGCGACTAGAACTGGTCCTCGTCTTCATTGCGGTAGTAATTCTCCCGGTTCTTGTCGTAGTCATGCCGATGCTCGAAGCCCGCTTCCGGGGCATCTTTCAGGCAATTGGTCTTGATATAGTTCAGGGCATCCTGCAGACCTTCCACGAATTTTTCGAAATCTTCCTTATACAGGAAAATCTTGTGTTTATCATAGGACATGCGACCATCCCGTTCCATCCGCCGCTTGCTCTCGGTGATCGTCAGGAAGAAGTCATCGTTGTTCTTGGTGGACTTCACGTCAAAGAAATAAGTACGTTTTCCTGCTCTGACGGGTTTGGAATAGACATCCTCGCCTGCACTTTCGCGGACAAAACCGCCTTCGTAATCTTCTCTGTACATAATTCTTTCTTAAATTTTGGGTTTTACGGCTTCAAAATTAGCGAAAAATTCAGAAATAAACTATCTTTGCAATAATTTTTTGCACAAAGATAGATTTAGAAGAAAGATATGCTGGACAGAAGAATTCTGAGGATAAAAGCCTTCAAGGTAATATACAGTTACGCCGTAGCGGGCCAGATGGACCTGAAGGAAGCGCTCGGCCGTTTTGAAGCCTCGTGCGAGGCCACGCGAGACCTGTACCTGTTCCTGCTGTCCTCCATTTCTCCGCTGACGGGCATCGCCCGCGAACGCCAGCTTTCGCGTATGCAGAAGCTCCATCCGACCGAGGAGGACCTGCATCCCAACGACAAGTTCGTCACCAACGCCCTGGCTACGCTGCTGGAAGGCGATCCCGATTTCACGAAGCTCGTCAGCCGCAAGAAACTTTCCTGGGAGCAATACGACATCCTGCTCAAGACCATCTTGGATTCCATGGCGGAAAAGCCTTATTTCCAGGCCTATATGGCCCGTCCTGCGCGTTCGCTGCGGCAGGATTGCGAGCTCTTCACCCATGTCTTTGAAGAGGAATTCTCCGACCTGGACCCGGTCCGCGACCTGCTCGAAGAGAAGTCGCTGTACTGGTCCGACGACCTGGAATACGCCCTGACGCAGTGCTGCAGGACCCTCCGGGAGCTCGGACAGGGGAAACCCTGGCGCCTGCCGGAGCTGTATCTCAGCGATGAGGTGATGCGCCGCAAGCCGGACGTCCGCCTCCAGAGCGACCGCGACTTCGCCCGGAAGCTCGTCACCGCCGCCTTCACAGGCTATGAAGCCACCTTCGCCCGTATCCGGGAGCTCGTGCCCGACTGGGACAGCGACCGCCTGTTCTATGCCGACATGGCCCTGATCGCGCTGGGCGTGGCCGAACACCGCACCTTCCCCGACATCCCGGCCGAAGTGACCTTGAACGAATACATTGAAATCGCCAAGGATTTCAGTTCCCCCAAGAGCCGTCAGTTCGTCAACGGCTTGCTCGATAAACTTATAAAAGAAACAATATGATGTATCTCTTTACCCTTCTGCAGGCCGCTGCGCCGCAGAACCCCGGACAGGGCGGTGGCTGGACGATGTGGATTATGCTCGCCGCCATCTTCCTCGTCATGTATCTGTTTATGATCCGCCCCCAGCGTCAGCAGCAAAAGAAGCTGGAAGAATTCCGCAATTCCCTCAAGAAGGGGGACAAGGTGGTGACCGCCGGCGGTATTTATGGCACGGTGGCCGAGATCCAGGAGCGGACCGTCCTCATCAAGGTGGATGGCGAAGTGAAACTCCGCGTCGATAAGAATTCGCTGGTAAAAGACTTCTCCGAGACCCAGCAGCAATAAGCCATGAAATTGCTCGACCGGCTCGGCAAGGTCTTGGGTATCAAGGGGAGAGACTGGGTAGTGTTTATCCTGTCTCTCCTGCTTGCGTTTGTCATCTGGTTGATTGACACCGTATCCGAGACTTATGTCAAGACGGTGAGCGTGCCCGTCGTGGCCGTCTGTCCGATGGAAGGCTATGCGGCGCAGTCCGCCAGCCCGGCCGTGCTGATGGCCCGCTGCCGGACCACCGGGTACAACCTGCTGCGCCTCAATCAGGCGCGGAACCCTGTCCAGGTCTCCTTCCAGCCCTCGGACATGCACCACCGCGAGGGCGAGGTCTTCTATGTCACCGTGGCGGAGCTCAACCGCTATTCCCCTGCGATTTTCGGCAACGATGCGGGGGTGGAGGCCGTCCTGACCGATACGCTGTATTTCCGTTTCCACCGGGAAAACTGCAAGAAAGTACCGGTCCAGGCCGTCTGCAACCTCTCGTTCCAGTCGCAGTATATGAGCGGCACCGGCGTCCGGATCACCCCGGACTCCGTCCTGGTCTATGGTGAACCTTTCCACCTGGAAAATATTGAAAGGGTTTATACACAGCCCTTTACGCTGGCCGAGCTCGCCGGACCGGCCCATGGCGAAGTCCGCCTGGAACGCATGAAGGACGTCCGTCTCTCGCCCCAGGAAGTGGAGTACCACATCGAGGTGGAGCGCTTCGTGGAGCTGGTGTCCACCATTCCGATCCGTGCCCGCGGCGTCCCGCCCGGCCGCACGCTGACCGTGATCCCGTCCGTGGCGCGGGTGACCTACCGCTGCGCCTTCCCCGTCCTGGGCGACCCGTCCGGAAATGTATCTTTCTACATTGATTACAAGGACTTTTCGAATTCGCTCAGCGGCAAATGCCTGCCCCATAACGACGGTCTTCCGCGCGGCGTGCTCAGCTACAGCATGGAGCCGGAAGTGTTTGAATGTGTGGAGAGTGAACGATGAAGACCGTACTGCTCACCGGGGGCATCGGCAGTGGGAAGTCCGCCGTGGCCCGTATCCTGCAGGAACGCGGCGTTCCTGTCTTTGACTGCGATTCCCGGGCGAAATCCCTCTATGACGATGCCTTGACTTCGCGCCTGGAAGCCCGCCTCGACTGTGTCCTGCGTGACGAGACCGGGCGTTTTTCTCCGCGGTTGCTCGCGGCGCGCATCTTTTCCGATCCCCAGGCCCTCGCCGGCGTGGAGGCCGAGGTCCATCCCGCCTTGCTGGAAGATTTCCGGCAGTGGCGAAGCCGCCAGGGCGACGTCCCGTACGTTGTCATGGAATCGGCCATTGCCTGGGACAAACCCTTGTTTGACGGGGTGTATGATGCCATCGTGCTGGTGACCGCTCCGCGCGAAGTGCGCCTGCAGCGGGCCATGCGCCGCGATGGTGCCACGCGGGATGAAATCCTTCGCCGGATGGATGCCCAGCGGGATCTCGCTCGCCGGGCCGATGCCGTCATCCGCAACGATGCCGACTTGAAAACGCTGGCGGAACGCACCGCCATTGCATTTAATTTACTATCTTTGTAAGTTCGTTGGCCCTTCCGCTGGAAGGGCGACAGGAAGAATAGATAAGATTTAATGATGGAAAACAACAAGACAGACCTGACAAAGATATTGTCAGTTTCGGGACAGCACGGACTGTTCCTCTACCTCGCACAGGCCCGCAATGGCGCCATCGCGGAATCCTTGTCCGACAAAAAGCGCACTTGCCTGGATTTCAAAAGCAAGATAACCACCCTCGCGGATATCTCCATTTATACGACGGAAGGCGAACTGAAGCTTCAGGAAGTATTCGAGAAACTCCATGCCGTCCTCGGTGACCAGGACGCTCCCGGCGCCAAGGACTCCGCCGATACCCTCAAAGGGCTGTTCGCCCAGGCCGTCCCGGATTATGACGCCGACCGCTTCTATGTCTCCCACATGAAGAAGGTCGTCGAGTGGTACAATGAGCTGAAGAAATATGCCTCCCTCGACTTTGTGAAAGAGGAAGAAGAGGCCGCTGCAGAAGAACCCGCCCAGGAATAATGCAGACCCTGCAGGTCATCACGCTCGGCTGTTCGAAGAATACGGTCGATACGGAGCATCTGCTCGCGCAGGTGCAGGACCGTTATACCCTCCGTCCGGAAGACTGGGAGGGGCCGGTCGATGTCCTGCTGATCAATACCTGCGGATTCATCGGCGACGCCAAGGAGGAATCCGTCCAGACCATCCTGGCCCAGGTCCAGTCGGGCCGGGCCGGAAAAATCTTTGTATTCGGCTGCCTGTCACAGCGTTATGCCGATTCGCTTCCCGGTCTGATCCCCGAAGTGGACGGCTGGTTCGGTGCCCGTGACCTCGCTCCTGTGGTCCGTGCCTTGGGCGTGGACTATCAGCCCGAGCGGCGCACCTGGCGCAGCCGCAGGCAGGGGGCATACGCCTTCCTGAAGATATCGGAAGGCTGTGACCGCCGCTGTTCCTACTGCGCCATCCCGTTCATCCGCGGGGCGCACCGTTCGGTGCCGATGGAGGACCTCGAAGCGGAGGCCCGTGCCCTGGCCGCGCAGGGGGTCAAGGAACTGGTGCTGATCGCCCAGGATACGACTTTCTACGGCCTGGACCTGTACCATAGGCGGGCGCTGGCTGAATTGCTGCGCCGCCTGTCCGCCATAGACGGCATCGCCTGGATCCGGATCCATTATTCCTATCCGGCTGATTTTCCGGAAGATGTGCTGGACGAGATGGCGACCAATCCCAAGGTGTGCCGCTACATGGACATCCCCCTGCAGCATGTGGCCGACAAGGTGCTGGACAATATGCACCGCCATGTCGATGGGGCGTGGACCCGGGCGCTCATCGCGCGGATGCGCGAGCGTGTGCCGGGCATCGTCCTGCGTACGACCCTCATCGTCGGGCATCCCGGCGAGGGGAAGCGTGCCTTTGCCGAATTGCTGGATTTCGTCCGCGAAGCCCGTTTCGAACGTCTGGGCGCCTTCACCTATTCCGAAGAAGAAGGCACCTGGGGTGCGGAGCATCTGCGCGACCGGACGCCGGCGCGCGTCAAGCAGGAACGCCTCGCGGAACTGATGGCCTGTCAGCGCGGTATATCTTTTGCTTACAATCAGTCCCGGATCGGCAGTGAAGTGAAGGTGCTCGTGGATTCGCTCAGTGACGGCGTCTATGTCTGCCGCAGCGAATTCGAGAGTCCCGACGTGGACGGAGAGATCCTGGTCCATTATGACAAGGCCATGGGCCCCGATCCGCAAGCTATTGTCGGACAGTTTATTACAGTCCGTATCGTGTCGGCCGACGATTACGACCTGGCCGCCACCTATGTCGGACGATAAAGATGAAGGATATGAAAAAATGGATGATACCGGCAGCTGCCGCGTTGCTCGTCGCCTGCTCCCCGCAGGTGTTCACGATGAACATTGACATGCGTTATCCCTCCGCTTCCGGGGTTGACCTGTCCGGAAAGACCCTGTCCGTGGTCTGGCTGGACGACCTCTCCGGCCGGGACAGTACCTTCAGTCCCGCGCTGGCCGAAGCTTTCTCCCAGACCCTCGAAAAGGATTATTTCGGTGGCGAAAAGGCCATCGAGACGTATCGGCTGGAGAAGGATTTCGGCGGCGATTATGCGGTCAAGGACACCCTGGTCAATCTGGTCATGGCGACCGGCGACGACGTCGTCTTCCTGTTTGAGGCGCCGGATTACGGGACGCCGACCCTGTCTTCCCGCAGCCCGGTGGCCGGCGTGGGCCGCGATTCTTCCCAGGTGACCCAGGTGACGGTGCCATATACCATCCGCCTGTATGTCTATGATTCCATGGGCCGGGATACGGTGCAGGTTTTCAAGGGCAGCAGCGACACCCGTTTCAAGACCTTCTGCTCGCCGGACGAATCCGACGCGGACGTGCAGTGGCGCATCTGGTCCGGTTTGCAGCAAGGCGGCAACCGGGCGGGCATCGCCGCGGCACAGAAATTCCTATCTACTTGGAAAACAGAAGGATATACCTTCGTCTATTATGAATCTCCGGATGCTTGGGGCCAGGCTGCCCAGGCGGCTTACGAGTATCGCTGGCACGAGGCCATGCGCATCTGGATGACGCTGCTGGATACGAAAAACCTCCAGAAGCGTTCCTGTGCCGAGTACAACATCGCCCAGGCCTGTTTTCTGCTCGGCGATTATGACCTGGCCGCGAAGTGGCTGGACCGTTCAGACCAGGACCAGCCCATCTCCCTTTCGCCGGGGCTGCGCAAACGCATCAAAGCCCGGCAGACAGGCACTCAACCCCGATAGACTTCCAGGGCTCTTCTGAGAATCAGGAGGGCCCTTCCTAAATCTTCCTTGCACAGGACATAGGCGAGGCGGACCTGGTTCTGCCCCATACCCGGCGTCGAGTAGAATCCGGCGGCGGGGGCCATCATCACGGTCTCTCCGGTGCAGCCCTGCGGCGTGTCGGCGTCCCGATATACGAAGTCCGTCAGGCACCAGCGGCAGAAATCTTCGGCATCTTCCACCGGCAGCGACGCGACGGTATAGAAGGCGCCTTGCGGAATGGGGGAGAATACCCCCGGGATGGCGTTCAGCTCCTGCATGAAGAAGTCGCGGCGGCTCTTGTATTCTTCGAAAACCTGTTGGGTATAGGTTTCTGTCCCGTCGATGGAGGCTTCGGCGACGATCTGCCCCAGCAGCGGCGGACTCAGCCGGGCCTGGCAGAATTTCATGATGATGTCGCGGAGCTCGCGGTTGCGGGTGACGATGGCGCCGATGCGGATGCCGCATTCGGAGTATCGTTTGGACACGGAATCGATCAGGACGACATGCTTTTCCAGTTTTTTCAGGTGCATGGCGGAGACATAGGGCCGGTCGCTGAAATCGAATTCCCGGTACACTTCGTCGGAGAACAGGAATAGGTCGTGTTTGAGCACGATCCGCCGGATGTCTTCCATTTCCTGGGGGGTATAGAGGTAGCCGGTCGGGTTGTTGGGGTTGCAGATCAGGATGCCTTTGGTGCGGTCCGTGATCTGGGCTTCGATTTCTTCGACCGAGGGCAGGGCGAAGCCGTTTTCGATGCGGGAGGTGACCGTTTTGATGACGGCGCCCGCGGAGACGGCGAAGGCCATGTAGTTGGCATAAGCCGGTTCCGGAACGATGATCTGGTCGCCCGGGTTGAGGCAGGCCATGAAGGCGAAGAGCACGGCTTCGGAGCCGCCTGTCGTCACGATGATTTCGTCCGGGGAGAGGTGGATGCCGAAACGGTCGTAGTAGCCGGCCAGTCTTTCGCGCAGGGATTTGAAGCCTTGGCTGGGGCTATATTCCAGGGTGGTCCGGTCCAGGGCCTTGATCCGGTCCAGGGCTTGCTGGGGCGTGGGCAGGTCAGGCTGTCCGATGTTCAGATGATAGATCTTGACGCCCTTTTCCTTGGCGGCGACCGCCAGGGGGGCAAGTTTCCGGATCGGGGAGGACGGCATTCTGGAGCCGCGGTTCGAGATGGTCGGCATACTGTATTCTTATTTCTTCTCCATTCCTTACAATTTGTAAAGATACATATTTTTCGTGGAATATGTGTTCCGGGTGGGCGGAAAACCGGATTATCGGATACCCAGGGTCTTGTGGATCTGCAGGCTGAGGCGCCAGCGGGGGTCCCGGCAAACGTAGGCGGCGGTCTCTTCCGTGTTGAGGCCGGAACAGGGCTGGAGCAGGTGCTGCGTGGCCGGGAAATCCAGCCAACGGGTGACGTTCTGCCCGGTATAGACGACTTTCAGCTCGTCGGCCCGGGTCAGGGCGAGCGCGGCATTGTCCACGAAATCGCTTTTCGGACTGCAGGTGATCCAGTCTATGCCTTCCGGCAGGGGGTGGGTCCCGTTCGTTTCGACATGGAGACGGTATCCGGCCGCATGGAAGCCCGTGACGAAGGCGTCGTCGAGCTGCAGGCTGGGCTCGCCCCCGGTCACGCAGATGCGCCGCACGTCGGGCCGGGCGTCGCTGACCGCCTCCAGGATTTCCTCCAGGCTCATCCGGGTGCCCGAGGCGAAATCGGTATCGCAGAAAGGACAGCAGAGGTTGCATCCGCTGAAACGGACGAAGACCATCGGCGTGCCCGCCCAGCAGCCTTCGCCCTGCAGGGAATAGAAAATCTCGTTGACGGCGTAACGCTTCCGCTGGTCCCCTTCCGGATTAATCCCGTTCATAGATGGCTTTGTTGTTCTCGGATTCCCAGATTTCCACCTTGTAGCAATGTTCTACCTGGTCGCAGATCCAGCGGGCGATGTTCTCGGCCGTCGGGTTGAAATCGAACACTTCGTTGAGGTTCCGGTGGTCCAGCCGGCCGGCAATTTCCCGTTTGATGGTGGTGAAATCGGTGACCATCCCGTCCGCGTTGAGGGTGGCGGACTTGCAGTGGACGATGACGATCCAGTTGTGGCCGTGCAGGGCTTCACATTTGCTCTCGTAGCTGAGCGAAAGACTGTGGGCGGAGGAGATTTCCAACCGTTTGCTGACGTAGTACATGGTTCTGTCGTTTGATATGAGGGCTGTCAGCCCAGATAGTCCAGGATGCCCTGGACGGCCGTTTTTGCGCTCTCGACGGCCTGGACGACCGTCTTGGGTCCGAGCCGGAAGTCGCCGGCGAGGAATACGCCGGGCCAGGAGGTCTGTCCCTGCGGGTCCACGGCGACCCAGCCGTCCGGGTCAAGGTCCGGCATGGCTTCGCCGAAGAGGCGGTAATCCACTTTTTCGCTGACGGCGACGATCAGGGTGTCGAAGGGGACCTCGTGGTCCGTCCCGTCGAGGATCCGGGTGGCCAGCGAGCCGTCCTCCCGGGTGAAGTTTTCGCAGTTGCGCACGATGGCGACGGGCTGTCCGTCCCGCAGCTCGACGCCGACCGGTACCTGCAGCACCTCGAAGGGGATTCCTTCGGACTGCGCCTGCGCGATTTCCAGGGTATTCGCCGGCATGTTGGCGATGGTCTTGCGGTAATAGACGGTCACCTCACAACCCTGGCGCTTGGCCGTACGGCAGGCGTCCATGGCCACGTTGCCTCCGCCTACGACGAGCACGCGTCCGCGGAGCGGATATTTTTCGGGGGCTTCGAGATATTCCAGTGCAGAAAGCACGCAGGGCAGTTCTTCGCCCGGAATGCGCATCTTGCGGGCCTGGGTGGCGCCGCCGGCAATCAGCAGGGCGTCAGCCGTGCCGCGAAGCGCTGCGGCCGTGACTTTCCGTCCGCCCCGGAATTCCACGCCGGAGCGCAGCAGGATGCGCTCCAGGTGATCGACATGGCGTTTGTCGAGCCGGAAATCGGGGATGCCATAGCGAAGGACCCCGCCCACATGCGGATGCTCGTCGTACAGGCGTACGCCATGGCCGGCTTTGCGCAGGAAAATGGCGGCGGCGATGCCGGCGGGACCTGCGCCCAGGATGGTGACGGTCTTTCCGCTGGCCGGTCCGGGCTGCACCGTGGCGGTCTCCAGGTAGGGAACGGAGATTTCCTGCTCGATGTCATACCAGTGTACGGGGACCTTCTTGGCGTTCAGGACACAGTGGCCGAAACACAGGCGGTTCCAGTCGCAGACCTGACAGGTGATGCCGGTCAGGGGATTGTTGTCGAACAGCAGGCGGGCCGCTTCATCCAGCCGGTCTTCCCGATACAGTTTCATGGCCGCGGGGATGTCGGTGTGTACCGGACATGCGGCCGCGCACCGGGCATTCTTGCAGAGCAGACAGCGTTGGGCTTCAGGGTTCATGATATGGATATCAACAAATAATATATCTGCAAAGATAGTATTTATTTTACTTTCCGTAAGGTTATTTGCCCAAAAATCGGTATTTTTGCAAGCGAAGTATAAAACGACTGCAATCATGTTTAAAACCCTCTTGCGGGAGGTGCGTCAGTACAAGGTGCCGGCGCTATTGACCCCGCTGTGGACGACCCTGGAGGTGGTCATGGGCATCCTGATTCCCTATGTGACCGCTTTGATTATCGACAAAGGCCTCGGCGCCGGGGATATCGGCAATGTCTGGCGCTATGGGGCGGTGATGATCGGCCTTGCCCTGCTGAGCCTGCTGCTGGGCATCCTGGCCGGGGGCTTCGCCGCCTATTCCAGTACGGGGCTGGCCGCGAACCTGCGCACGGCGATGTATGCCAACATCCAGCGCTTCTCCTTTTCGGATATCGACAAATACAGTACGGCAGGCCTGGTGACCCGGATGACGACGGACGTGAGCAATATCCAGAATGCCTTCCAGATGCTGCTGCGAACCTCTTTCCGGGCGCCGCTCAATATGGTGTCCGCCCTGGTGATGTGCTTTTTCATCCATCCCAGGCTCAGCGTCGTCTTCCTCATCGCCATGGTGGTGCTGACCCTCTTCCTGACCGTGCTGATCGTCCGGGCGGCGAAACTGTTCCAGCAGATTTTCCGCCAATATGACCTCGTCAACGGCGTCGTCCAGGAGAATGTCTCCGCCATCCGTGCCGTCAAGGCCTATGTGCGTGAAAATCAGCAGTCAAGCCTGTTCGACAAGGCGGTGCTGGCCCTGTACCGGCTGAATGTCCGGGCGGAAAGCCTGATGGCGCTGAACCATCCGGTGATGAGCCTGGTGGTGAACGGCTGCATCATCGCCCTGAGCTGGTGGGGCGCCCACTTTATCGTGGACGGTTCCCTGACGACGGGGCAGCTGACCTCGCTGCTGAGCTATGTGATGACCATCCTGACCTCCCTGATGATGCTGTCGATGATCTTCGTCCAGCTGACCCAGAGCGCCGCCAGCGGCGTGCGCATCGCCCAGGTAATCAATGAGGAGCCCGATATGTCCAATCCGGCCGACCCTGTCCTGGAGATCCCCCACGGGGGCATCTCCTTCCAGCATGTCTATTTTTCCTACAAGGCCGGCGGTGACTATGCCCTGGAGGATATCTGCCTGGATATCAAGCCCGGAGAGACGATCGGCATCATCGGCGGTACGGGCAGCGGAAAGTCCTCGTTGGTGCAGCTGGTCTGCCGCCTGTACGATGTCAGCGAGGGGAAGGTCTGCGTCGGGGGCAGGGATGTGCGGGAATACGACCTGGACGCCCTGCGCGGTGCCGTGGCGATGGTGCTCCAGCAGTCGGTGCTGTTCTCCGGGACGGTGCTGGACAACCTCCGCTGGGGGCGGGAAGACGCCACCCGGGAGGAATGCGAGCAGGCTTGCCGGCAGGCCTGCGCCGATGAGTTCATCCGCGAGATGCCCCAGGGCTATGACACCCGCATCGAGCAGGGCGGTACGAATGTCTCCGGCGGCCAGCGGCAGCGCCTGTGCATCGCGAGGGCCTTGCTCCGTCATCCGAAGGTGCTCATCCTGGATGACGCCACCTCCGCCGTCGATACGGCCACGGATGCCCGCATCCGCGAGACCTTTGCCAGCCGGATTCCCGGCGTGACCAAGCTGATCATCTCGCAGCGTATCCTTTCGGTGCGGGAGGCCGACCGGATCATCGTCATGGACGACGGCCGGGTGATCGGCTTCGATACGCATGACAACCTTTTGAAAACCAACGATATATACAGAGAAATCAACGAAATGCAGTCCGGCGGCGGACAGGCGGATTTCGACGGCAAGCAGGAGTGACTATGGCAGGATTCCATGGAAAGGGGAACGGGCCGCGAGGCGGCGCCACCCTCAAAGATCTGAAAAACAGCGCCAGTGTCTGGCGCCTGCTGGCCGGCATGTTCAAGGCCCACAAGGGCGCGCTGGCGGTGGTGGCGCTCTGCATCATCGTCTCCGCCCTCACGTCGCTGGCTTCGTCGCTGTTTTCCCGCAGCCTCATCGACGACTACATCACCCCGATGCTCCAGGCGCCGCAGGGCCTCTTCGCCGGGGTGGGCATCGGCCCGGACTATCATCCCCTGGCCGTGGCGCTGCTGAAACTGGGCGCCGTCATCCTGGTGGGCATCGTGGCGGATTATACCTATTCGCTGCTCATGATCTTTATCGGGCAGGGGACGATGAAGGCCCTCCGGAGCGAAGCCTTCCGCCACATGGAAAGCCTCCCGCTGCGCTATTTCGACAGCCATGCGCACGGGGACATCATGTCGGTCTATACCAACGATATCGATTCGCTCCGCCAGGTGGTCGGCAACAGCCTGCCGCGGCTCCTCCAGTCCCTGGTCACCATCATCGCAACCCTGGTCAGCATGCTGGTGCTGAGCCTGCCGCTCACGGGGGTGTCGCTCCTGTTCACCCTGCTGATTTTCCGGGTGACGACCGCCCTGGGGAAGCGCTCCAAGAAATATTTCGAGGACCGCCAGCGGAATCTCGGCCGGATGAACGGCTTCATCGAGGAGATGGTGACGGGGCAGAAAGTGGTCAAGGTCCATTGCCATGAGCCCCAGGCGCTCCGGGAGTTCGGCACGCTCAACGAGGCCCTGCGCAGCAGCGTCTTCAACGCCAACAAGATCGGCAACGTCATCATGCCGATCAACAGCAATATCGCTAATTTCGGCTATGTATTCCTGGCCATCGTGGGGGCCGTGATCGCCCTGGGCGGGGGGAGCGGCTGGTGGCTGTGCGGCCTGGACGGATCGGCCCTGACCCTGGGTACGATCGTGTCCTTCCTGACCCTGCACAAGAATTTCACCCGTCCGGTGTCGCAGATTTCCGGCGAGATCAACAGCATCGTCATGGCCTCGGCCGGCGCGGACCGGCTCTATGCCTTGCTGGACGAGCCCTCGGAGATCGACGAGGGCCGGGTGACCCTGGTGCCTGTCCGCCGCGACGGGGACCGTCTGGCGCCCAGCGAGGCGCGGACCGGACAATGGGCCTGGCAGGACGGCGAGCGGCTGGTGCCCCTCGAAGGAAAGGTGTCCCTTGCCCATGTCGATTTTGGCTATGTGCCTGAAAAACAGGTGCTTTTCGATATCGATATGACGGCCTATCCGGGGCAGAAGATCGCCTTTGTCGGCGGCACGGGCGCGGGCAAGACCACCATCACGAACCTGGTCAACCGCTTCTATGAAATCGCCGACGGCACCATTACCTATGACGGTTTCGATGTGCGGGATATCCGCAAGGACTCCCTGCGCAGGAGCCTGGGTATCGTGCTGCAGGAAACCCATCTATTCTCCGGGACGGTGCTGGACAACATCCGTTTCGGGCGCCTGGACGCGACCGACGAGCAGTGCCGCGAGGCTGCGCGCCTGGCCTGCGCGGACGCCTTTATCCGCCGTCTTCCCCATGGCTATGATACGGTGCTGGATGCGGACGGCGGCAACCTCAGCCAGGGCGAGCGCCAGTTGCTGGCCATCGCCAGGGCGGCCGTATCGGACTGCCCGGTGCTGATCCTGGACGAAGCCACGTCCTCCATCGATACGCGTACGGAAAAGCTGATCCAGCAGGGGATGGACCGCCTGATGCGGGGCCGGACGAATTTCATCATCGCCCACCGCCTGTCCACCGTGCAGAATGCCGACTACATCCTGGTCCTGGACCACGGACGCATCATCGAGCGCGGCAAGCACGCCGAACTGCTGGCGCAGAAAGGGAAATACTATGCCCTCTATACGGGCAGCGGCCTGAATTAGAAGATCAGGGTGATGCCGGCGCTGATCTGGCGGCGGCGCAGGAAGTTGCTCTTGTCTTTGCAGCGGTTGATAAAGCCATAGCTGTAGCTGCCCCTGACCATGAAAACAGGGGTGATGCGGATGCCGAAGCCGGCCTCCGCCGCCACGTCGTAGCGGACCTGGTCCGGGGAACGGTCCAGGTTGGCCATGGCCTGGCTGTACTGGGCGTCCGTCATGTCTTTGCGTGCTTCCACGCTGCTGTAATAATCGTAGGTGACCAGTCCCGTTGTCCCGTTCTCATATTTGATGGACAGGGAGTTGAGGCCGGTCAGGGCATAGGTGGCCACCCCGCCGGCGAAGAGGACGAAGCCGAAGTTCTGCGACACGGGGATATTCAGGGTGAAATGGGCCGGGAGGCGGACATGCTGCTCGCGGGAATAGCAGTCCGCGGCATAGCTGCCGACGATTTTCGGGTCTTCCTTGCGGGAGAGATACAGGTAACCGACGCCGAGGTTGAAGCCGAGAAAGCGGTTGAAGGCGAAATTGTAGGTGAGGTCCGCCTGCGCCCCGCCGAAGCCGGGCAGGGAACCGCCGGCCGCATCCGTCAGCCGGGCGTTGACAAAACTGCCGGACAGGCCCAGCTGCGCCCGAGCCTGCGGAGCGGCGAAGGCCAGCAGGCTGAGAAGGAGCAGGATATGACGGAGATTTTTCATCGGCATGCAAAGATAATACAAATTTTCCACATCCGGTTAATTAAAAAATTTAATTAAACCTTCGATATTATGACAATTTTTTTCTAATTTTGTGTATTCCCCCAAGGGGGAGTGACGAGACTAACTACATAAAAGTATGAAAATGGCAAAAATGCTGAAATGGTTCCTGGCCCTGGCCCTGCTGCTGCCCGCCTTGTCGGCGCTCGCGCAGCCAGGTGCGAAGGTCTGGGGAACGGTGTATGAAGAGAGCGGTTTGCCCGCCGTCGGCGCCGTGGTCCTGGAGGCCGGAACGGCCGACAATGCCGCGGTCACGGACGCGAACGGACAGTTCGCCCTGACATTGAGCCGGGATGGTGCTTCGCTCACCGTCTCGCTGTTCGGATTCAAAGAGGTCTCCGTCCTGCCGGAGGCCGGCAAGGCGACGACGGTCTTTCTCCAGGAAGAGAGCCGGACGCTGGAAGAGGCTGTGGTCATCGGCTACGGCGTCCAGAAGAAGGAATTCCTGACCGGATCCGTCGCTTCCAAGACGGGTAAGGAAATCCTCAAGGCCCCGGTCGCGAACGTCAGCCAGACGATGTACGGCCAGTTCGCCGGTCTGGCCCTGCACACCGATTACGGTACGGCAGGCGAGGACGTGGCCAGTTTCCTCATCCGCGGTAAGAACCAGCCCGATACCCGTGACGGGAGCGGTTTTATCGTGTCCCAGAACCAGCCGATCGCCGTCATCGACGGCGTGAAATGCGGAATCGACCAGATCTCCCGGCTGAATCCCAACGACATCGAATCAATCTCCGTCCTGAAAGACGCCGCCTCGACGGCCGTCTATGGTACGCAGGGCAGTAACGGCGTCGTCGTGGTCACCACGAAAAAGGGGGGTACGTCGGGGCAGAATTCGGTCCAGTATGACGGCGCGGTGACCTTCACCCGCAATACGATGATGCCCGACCTGATGAATGCCGAGGAGTATATCAAATATACCAACCTGGCCAATTCCATGGACGGACGTGACGTCGTCTTCGACGAGGCGGCCATCGAGAAAATGAAGCAGATGGGCATCTATGCCGATACCGACAACCTGTCCCTGATTTTCAAACCCTTCGGCTTCACCCACCAGCACAACGTTTCCGCTTCCGGCGGCAACGAGCGGGTCAGCTATTACTCCAGCCTCGGGGTCATGAGCCAGGACGGTATCATCCGCAAGAACGACTACCAGCGCTACAATTTCCGCAACAATGTCTCCGTCAACCTGGCGAAAGGCCTGCGGTATGAGATGAACGTGGCCGCGCAGTATTCCCGCAAGAACCTGCCTGTCATTGACTTACGGATGCAGAGCGAGTATTCCCCGGTACGTGCGGCCTTCTACAATGCCCCGCTTCTGGCCTCGCAGTACACGGACGCCGACGGCAATGTCTATCCCCTCGGCATGAAGGTGAACAACATTTACACCTACACCCCCTGGGCCCAGCTGGACGACGGCTACAAGCATTCCCAGAACTTCCGCCTGGACGCCGCCTCCAAACTCGAATTCCATTTCGGGGAACTGATTCCCGTCCTGCAGGGGCTCCGGGTCTCCCTGTTCGGTGCCGCCACCTATTCCACGACATCCTACCAGCAGTATCAGTATCCCTTCAAGCAGGCCAGCTTCGACCCTTACACGACGTCGGTCACCATCATCAATTTCAAGCCTTACCCGGAGGATTATTTCTTCAAGAGCCAGAATTACAGCTGGAACCTGACCCTCCGTCCGCAGATTTCCTATGAACGGACCTTCGGCAAGCACAGCGTGTCCGCCCTCGGCCTTTTCGAAGGGGAATTCTACTATGTCGATGTGATCGACGGGTGGGGGAGCGATTTCGCCACCGACAATCCCATCGACCTCGAATATGCCCGCAAGGCCAGCACCAACACGAACAACGGCTACCATGACCATAGCGGCAACGCCAGTTTCGTCTATCGGCTCAATTACAATTATGCGGGCAAGTACATCGTCGAGACCTCCGGCCGCGTGAACGAGTCCTATCTCTTCCCGGCAGAGACCCGTCGGGGCTTCTTCCCCTCCGTCTCCCTCGCCTGGGTGGCGAGCAACGAAGCCTTCCTGAAGGACCGCTTCAGCTGGCTCAACCACTTGAAACTGAGGGCTTCCGTCGGTCAGACCGGCGGTACGGACGGCATCGGGGCCTATGCTTTCATGGAACGCTACCACATCACCGGGACCCACGCCTACGGCATCGGCCGGCAGCCTGTCCTGGGCTTCTATACCTCGGGCTATGGCAACCGCAGCATGACCTGGTCCCACATGACGGACTATAACTTCGGCGTGGATGCCGTGTTGCTGAACAACAAACTGACCGTCGGGCTGGATGTCTTCTACCAGTACCGCGACAAGATCCTGGAGAGCCTCGTATCGTCATACGCCCCGTCCATCGGCGGCAACAACCCTTCCGTCGCCAATACGATGAAGGTGGACAACCGGGGCGTCGAGCTGATGGTCCGCCACGACAACTGGTTCTCCAACGGCATCACCTACAGCCTCCAGGGCATGGTCTCCTGGGCCCGGAACCGCCTGCTTGCCTCGCAGAACGTCGTGGATGACCACCCGGCCTACCGCCAGGTGCTCGGCCGTCCGATGGATGAACTCTATGGCTATGAGTTCCTGGACCTGGTCCGTGACGAGGCGCAGATCGCGGCCCTGCCCGACCCGCCGGGCGGCTCCTACGCCCTGGGCGAGCCGATTTACCGGGACGTCAACGGCGACGGCCGCATCTCCTCGGACTATGACTTCGTCCGCATCGGCCATTCCTCCACGCCGGAGCTCAACTTCTCGCTGAACGCCCTCGTCAGCTGGCGCAACCTCAGCCTCAGCGCCCTCTTCCAGGGTGCCGCCATCTCCTCCATCCCGCTGGTGGGCGCCTTCAACAACGGCGTGGTCAACAGCACCATTTATTCCTGCACCTTCTACGGAATGAATTACTCCAACGGCAACGCGGACCTGGCCCGGAATTCCTGGACCCCGGAGAATCCCGGTGCGAAGTACCCCCGCCTGCACAGCGCGACGAATATGATTTCCCAGCAGATGAGCGACCTGTATGTTATCAGCGGCAGCTATCTGCGCCTGAAGAACCTGCAGCTCTCCTACGCTCTTCCCGCCAAGGTGGTCCGCGTCCTGGGCATGACCCGGGCCTCGGTCTATGTGGCAGGCACCAACCTCTTCACCCTCAGCGGGTACAAGTGGATGGACCCGGAGAATCCCGGCTTGAACGAGGGCTTCGTCCCGCAGCAGAAAACCTACAGTATCGGACTCAACCTGACATTCTAAGAAGATGAAACATACGCTTTATATCATGGTATTCGCCCTGCTGGCCGCTACGTCCTGCAGCAAGTTCACCGACCTGGACCCCACCCGTTTCTACGGCGAGAATGTGGTCTGGAACGGCGATGAGGCGACCCTGGACCAATATGTGTTCGGCCTGTATGCCGCCATCCGCGACAAGGCGGAGATTTTCAATTCGAACATGAATTCCTTTACGGACGCTTACAGCGACCTGGTGAAGACTTCCGGCTGGGACCAGTACGGACAAGGCTACAACATCGCCATGCTGCAGGAGTCGTCCTTCAACTCTTCCAACGCCGGCGCCTTTGAAATCTGGAGCGACAGCTATACCCGCATCAAACGGGACAACCAGTTCCTGCGCGACGCCGCCCGTTTCGCCGGCAAGTATGACCCGCAGTTCCTGAAGGTCCGGGTGGCGGAGGCCCGTTTCATGAAGGCCTTCTCCTATTACTACCTGATCCGGGTGTACGGCGGTGTCATCCTCCGGGGCGAAGGCGTTGACGGCCCCGAGCAGAACGACGCGCCGCGGGCTTCCGAGGCGGACTCCTGGTCCTATGCCATCGGCAACCTCAAGCAGGCTGCGGCGGACCTGCCGGAGACCTGGCCCGCTTCCGGCTACGGCCGGGTGACCCAGTCGGCGGCTTACGGTTATATGTCCCGCATGGCCCTGTATAAGGCCTGCGCCCTGAAGAACGCCGGTGCGCCGGCCGACTCGGTGAAGGCCGCCTATCAGCTGGCCATCGATGCGGCGGACAAGGTCATCGAAGCGGAGTCCCGCGGAATCGTCGCCCTGTCTTCGAACTATGCCGACATCTTCAATACCCAGACCAACAAGGAGAACATCCTGACGGTCACCTTCTTCGGCAATGCCGACGCCAAGGGCCTTTCCGACCGCAGCGACACCTTCCTGCGTCCCGTCGGTGACGGCCGTTTCCACGGCGGCACCGAGGTCTATGGCACCTTCGGCCCGACCAACGAGCTGGTGGACAGCTTCGAGATGAGCGATGGTACGCCCTTTGACTGGACCGTCCACGGCACAGACCCTTACACGGGCCGCGAGCCGCGTTTCTACGCCACGGTCATCTACAACGGCATGCCTTGGGAAGGACGCGAAATCCGCACCTATTCCCTGGAAGGATATGAGGATGCCGACCCGGCCGATCCTGCCTCCAACTATCCCTGGGACCATATTTCCGTGTATCAGAACCAAGGCTCTGCCGGTTCGACGGTGACGGGCTACTACATGCGCAAGTGGATTACCGAAGGGGATAACTCCTGGACGGTAAACGGCAGTTCGCATTTCTGGATCGCCCTGCGCTACGGCGAGGTGCTCCTGAACAAGGCGGAAGCCCAGGCCCAGACCGGGGACATTCCCGGCGCCCTGCTGACCCTGCAGCGGGTGCGGGACCGTGTGGGACTTCCCGCCCGTCCGGCCGCGAACCTCGAAGAGTTCATGCAGCTTCTTGAGCATGAGCGCGTCGTGGAACTGGCCGGCGAAGGATTCCGCTTCTGGGACCTGCGCCGCTGGCGCCGGGCCGTGGATGTGCTGAACGGCATCCAGGTGCATGGCTGCTGGATTACCCGGGCGGCCGACGGCACGCTGACCTACGAGCAGATTCCGGTGGACGGCGGTCTGCCGCGCATCTTCCAGGAACGCTATTACGCCTTTGCCATTCCGGAGACGGAACGCTCCACGAACAAGGCCTTGAATCAGGAAAACAATCCGGGTTGGTAAGTCATTCAAAAAGATAAGGTTATGAAAGCACTCAGATATTTGACCATCCTTCTGCTGGCCTTGGTCGCCTCCTGCGCCAAGCCGGATTCGGAAGGTTACCTGCACGAAGAATGCAAAATCCGCACGGCCTACATCAAAGCCAATACCGCGGGCAGTCCGGACATGATCTATGGCGTCATCGACGAAAGCGCGGAGCCGGCCACGATCACCTTCAAGATCATCAAGCCCAAATGGGACCTGTATGACCTGGAGCACATGCGCCTGCGCGTCAATGTCACCTACGACGTCATGGTGGAGCCTTCCCTGGCGGAAAAGACCATCGACCTGTCCGACTACGATACGCCTTTCGCCCTGACGGTGCGCAACACCGTCACCGGAGCGTCGAAGCTGTACCATGTCATGGCATATAAATCCGTAGATACCGAATAATCACTAACTCATTAATAATCATTATGAAGAAATCTGTATTGTTTATCGCTGCAGCTGCAGTGCTGTTCTCGTTGGCTTCTTGCAACAAGAACAATGAACCCACTTCGAAGCCGGGCACGAACCCGAGCGACGACCCGGGCACGGTAACGGAAAAAAGCAACAAATGCGACATCCTGACCTTCTCCATCCAGGCCGGAGAGACCGAAATCGTCGGTGATGTATCCGCGGTAGAGAAGAAGGTCGTCCTTCCGGTGTTCCCGGAGGACATGGACGCCATCGTCAGCGCCAAGGCGGTCTATACCCTGTCCGAAGGTGCGACGATTTCCCCGGATCCCGCCGCCCAGGCGATGGACTATTCCAAGGACATCAAGCTGACCGTCACCGCCGAGGACGGCACCACGACCAAGGAATATACCGTGTCTTCCCGCGCCGTCAAGGTGAAACTGTCCGTGAACAAGGTCTGGGAAGAGTCTAAGACCCTCGGCCAGCTCAAGATCATCCCCGCAGGTCTGGAGTACAATACCCAGATGTTCGCCTTCGCCGGTACCGACAAGTTTGTCGCCTGTGACCTCCAGGTGTTCGACCTGGACGGCAACGCGCTCGGCAAGATGAATACGACCGGCATCAAGGACGGTTGGATCCCCACGTCCCTGACCAATGACCCGAACGGCGTCGTGGTGGCCTGCTTCAGCGACGGCATCGACAACACCTTGGACAATGTGACCGAAGGCGGCATCTATGCCTGGGTGAACGGCTATGACCAGGCTCCGAAGGAACTTTGGTCCGTTACTTCCCCCGAGACCAACGACTTCTTCCCGGTGGGAACGAACCGCGACTTCTTCGAGCTGTGCGTCGGCGGTGACGTGAAGGGCGACTTCGTCATGACGACCTACCACTTCCTGGAGTGGAACGGTCCTTGGGACGGCGTGCTGATCGGCACCTACATCGACCTGGGCATGCACAATGTTTTCGTCGGCAAGGGCGGTGAAGTGGTGGACCATTATGTGGGCTACACCATCCATACGGCCGGTGACGCCAACTGCTGGCAGCAGATGATTCCGGTCAGCGGCAATCCCGACGGCCAGTATGTCATCTGCGACAGCCAGAATCCCGGCGGCATCGTGTATTTCGTCCAGGAAGGCAGCGACGAGCCGGGCAGCGACATTCCGCTGTACGGTACGCTGACGGTGGAGCAGGTCGGTGAAGAAGGCGCAGAAGGTGCCCAGAACTATGGCAACTACACCTGCGGACAGGGCTTTGTCGTCCGTTATTTCGGCCGGGATTACCTGATTGCCGCGACGGAGCATTGGCATGGTCAGTACCTGACCGTCCAGACCCTGGATCCTACGGATGAAGACCATATCGTCTATCCGACGACGGAAATCGGCATGGTCGATGAAAACCGCGTGTCCGTAGCCGCCATTTTCGATGAAGAAGCCGGTGTCGCCCGCATCCTCTATGCCACCCACCGCAGCGGTGGCGAGGTGTTCCTCTTCGAGATGAACCGCGAGACCCTCTAATGTATTTCGGGGAGTGGGGTAGGGATATCCCACTCTCTGCCAGATAGCAAGACCATGATGATAAAAGAAATGCTGATACCCTTCCTTGCGGTGGCCCTGCTGGCCTGTACGCCCACGCAGACGCTGCCCGAACCTTCCGACGAACCCTCGTCCACGCCTTCGGAGGAGCCTTCCGCGGTCCCTTCCGATGACCCGTCCGAGACGCCCCGGGAGCCCAATTCCGAATGCGTGCTGTACGGCCTGACCTTCCGCACGGACGATGTCGTCGTCGAGACCGAGGTCGATGAGCAGACCCATACCGTCCGCTTCGAATACGGCTACGACCAGCTCAACGCCCTGAAGGCCTGCAAGGTGGAGGCGAAGATGTCGGAAGGCGCCAAGCTGACGCCGGACCCCACCCAGAGCCAGGATTATACCCGCAAGAACATGCAGGTCCGGGTGACGGCGGAAGATGGCCGCCATTACCAGAAATATGCCTTGCAGGGGACGCTTCTCCCGGCGCCCCGCCCGAAGAAGCCGCTCATCATGTGGATCGACGTCGCCCATTCCTACGGCCTGCTCTCCACGCCGGAAAAGGTGGACGAGACCGTGCAGATGATCTATGACGGCGGCTTCACCGGCATCGCCGTCGAGGTGAAGACCCCGGTCTCGGGGGACGTCCTGTATTTCAAGAGCGATATCCTCGGTTACGCCCAGACCTTGGAACGGAGCCGCGTCGTGAACCAGGACTTCGACTTGCTGCAGGCCATGATCGATGCCTGCCACAAGCGGGACATGACCCTGACCGTCTCCTATTGCATCTTCTCCTTCGCCGAACCGACTTCGGAAAAGAGCAAGGCCTATTATGAGGCGCACCTGAAAGACGCCTTCTGCCAGCAGCTGCTGACGACCGGCATCGAGGATATCCGGGAGCAGCCGCAGGATTACTGGTTCCTCAATCCCGTCCATCCCGCGGTGCGGACCTATGTGAAGGACGTGGTCGCGGAGATTGTAAACAACTATGACATAGATGGTTTCGCACTGGATTACTGCCGCTATCCCAATATCCGCAGCGATTTCTCCGACCTGTCCCGGGCCGCCTTCGAGCAGTACATCGGCCATCCGGTCGAGAACTGGCCGGACGATGTCATGAAGGCCACGCGCGATACGGACGATGCCGGAAAACGGAATTACGGCTATTATGCCGAAGGCGACCATGAACTTTTCCAGCAGTGGATGGCCTGGCGGGCTGGCGTCATCCAGCAGTATGTCAAGGAAATCCGCGACGTCGTCAAGGCCATCAAGCCCCAGGTGAGCCTGGAGCTCTGGGCCGCCGCCTGGTTCCAATACCGCAACGAGACGGGGCAGAACTGGGGCAGCTACGACTCCAATTGGGCATCCAAGCATTATTCCTGGGCCAGTCCGGCCTATGACAAGGCGGGCTTCGCGGAGTACCTGGATGTCTTCCACCTCGGCAACTATGTCGATAACGTATATGGAAACAACTGGACCATGGAATACTTCACCCGCTTGGCCAAGAACCTGGTCGGGGACGCCTGCACCCTGTACAATTCCTTCGGTCTCTATACCGGAATCGCCTGTGCCGAGGCCACGTATTATTCCTACAGGCATTACGACGGGGTCATGATCTTCGAACTGGGGACCGTGGCCGGCGCCAAGCAGTGGGATAACATCCGCAGCGGCTATGCCCGGGCCATGCGGGAACTCGGTGAACTTGAATAATCTATCATTAAACCATACGACTATGAAACCCAAAAACAACGGTTACAAGTGGAACTTCTCCTCCGTCGGGGGAGCCGTTCGCGTGAAAATTTCCTCCGGAGCGGATATCGCCCATCTGGGCGAACTTGACCGCAAACTCTGGACGGTCCTCAGCTGCCCTGTCCAGGGACTTGAGTTCGATGCCAGGACGCTGGCGATGATCGATGCCAACGCGGATGGCAAAATCCGTGTGGATGAGGTCATTGCGACGGCGCAGTGGCTGACCGGAGCCATCTCCGACCCGGAGCTCCTCCTCAAAGGGGATTCCTCCCTGCCGCTTTCCGCCTTCGCCGACAATGAGACCGGCAACGCCCTGCGGGCTTCCGCCCGGCAGATCCTGGCCAACCTCAAATTGGAAAAAGACGAAATCTCCCTGGCGGAGACGTCGGACAACGAGAAGATCTTTGCCGAGACCCGTTTCAACGGCGACGGCATCATCACGCCCGCCTCGGCGGAGCAGGAGGATCTGAAAGCCCTGATCGGGGACATCATCAAGACCGTAGGCGCCAGCAAGGACCGCAGCGGGGCCGACGGCGTGAATACCGACCAGGTCGAAGCCTTCTACGCCGCCTGTGCGGATTATGCCGCCTGGTGCGATGCCGGCGTGCCGGAGATTTATCCCTACGGGGACGATACCGAGGCCGCCCTGGCCGCCTGCCAGGCCCTCCAGGCCAAGGTGGCGGACTATTTCATGCGCTGCAAGCTGATCCGCTATGACGATGCCGCCGCGCCCGTGCTGGATGTCTCCGTCGATAAGATCGGCGCCATCAGCGGGGAAGACCTTTCCGCAAGTGCGGACATCGCCACCTATCCCATCGCCCGTCCTTCCGCCGCCGGGATCCTGCCGCTCGACGACAGCGTCAATCCGGCCTGGCAGGCAGCCATCGCGACCTTCAAGTCGCTGGTCGCCGACAAGGATTTCCCGGGTGAGAAGGGGATTACCGAGGCGCAGTGGAACGCCGTCATGGCCAAATTCGCGCCCTACACGGCCTGGAAGGCCGCCAAGAAGGGGGATGTCGTCGAGCCGCTCGGCCTCGAAGCCGTCCGTGGGGTGCTTGCCGCGGACCGCAAGGCTGCCCTGCTCGACCTGATCGCCCAGGACAAGGCCCTGGAGGCGGAAGCCCTGGCCATCGAATCGGTCGATAAGTTCCTGCACCTGTACCGGGACTTCTATCGTTTCCTGAACAACTACGTCGTCCTGTCCGATTTCTATGACAAGGACCGGAAGGCCATCTTCCAGGCGGGACGCCTGTATATCGACCAGCGCAGCACGGACCTCTGCGTGAAGGTGACGGGCCCGTCTCCGGAGATTTCCTCGCTCAGCGGCATGTATATCCTGTATTGCGCCTGCGTGTCCGAGAAGCTCGGCAAGTCCTTCAATATCGCCGCCGTCCTGACGGCCGGTGATGTGGATGGCATCCGGGAAGGCAAGAACGCAGTCTTCTATGACCGCGAAGGGAACGACTATACTGCCAAGGTCATCGCCATCGTGGAGAACCCGATTTCGGTCCGCCAGGCCTTCTGGACGCCGTATAAGAAGGTTTCCCGCATGATCAACGACAAGATTGACAAGAACGCGTCCGAAAAGAACGAAAAGTCCCTGGCCGGACTGACTTCGGCGGCCGATACGGCTACGGCGGGCAAGGCCCCGGCGGCGCCTTTCGATATCGCCAAGTTCGCGGGTATCTTCGCCGCCATCAGCATGGGCGTCGGCCTGGTCGGCGCCGCCCTCGCCGGCATTGCCGCCGCGCTCAAGGGCATCACCTTCTGGCAGTTCCTGCTGATCATCGCCGTGATCATCCTGCTGATTTCCGGCCCGTCGATGTTCATCGCCTGGCGCAAACTGCGCCGTCGTGACCTAGGCCCCATCCTGAATGCCAACGGCTGGGCCATCAACTCCAAGGCTCTGGTGAACACCGCGTTCGGCTCGACCCTCACGACCCTGGCGAAGTATCCCAAGCTGACGGCCGTGGATGCCCAGGAGCGCAAGAAAGTGCGTCGTCGCCGCGTAATCTGCTGGCTGTGCGGTATCCTGCTGCTGTGCGGCGTCGGTGCAGCCCTGTACTTCACCGACCGCCTGGCCTGCATCGGATTGCGGTATCACGAGGAGGTCGTCGTCGAGGAAGAAGTTCCCCAGGAGGCGGAGCAAATGCCGGAGGCCCCTGCGGAGGCTCCGGCGGGAGAAGCTGCCGCTGAGTAATTGACAGGCTGTACATAAAACGGGGCGGGAAGTTGCTTTCCCGCCCCGTTATTATTCAGGTTTGTTTATTCTGGTTTATAGGAATCTTTCAGCGCCGTCGTCTTGTTGAAGACGGGATGCTCCGGGGTGCTGTCCGAGTCGGCGATGTAGTAGCCGGTGCGCTCGAACTGGACGGCGATGCCGCTCTTGTCCTCCAGCAGGGCCGGTTCCGCATATCCGCGCGTGACAATCAGGGAATCCGGATTGAGGAAGTCCTTGTAGTCCTTGTCTTCGGGGACCTGGCTCATGTCGGCCAGGGTGAAGAGCCGGTCGTAGTTGCGGACTTCCAATTCTTTGGCGAAGGCCGTGGAGACCCAGTGGATGGTGCCCTTGACGGAACGCCACTGCCCGGTCTGCGGGTGGGTGGTTTCGTCATAGGTGCAGCGCAGCTCGGTGATGTTGCCGGCCTCGTCCTTGATGACTTCGTTGCAACGGATGATGTAGGTGTATTTCAGCCGCACTTCTCCGTCCGGTTTGAGCCGGAAGAACTTCTTCGGCGCATCTTCCATGAAATCGGCCCGGTCGATGTACAGTTCGCCCGTGAGCGGAACGCGGCGGGTGGCGCCTTCGGGCTCCGCCGGATTGAGCGGGCAGTCGAACCATTCCACCTTGCCTTCCGGCCAGTTCGTCAGGGTCACCTTGATCGGGTCCTGTACGACCATGTAGCGGTTGGAACGGGCGTTCAGGTCCTGACGGACACACCATTCCAGCAGCTGGATATCCATCAGCTGGTCGCGCTTGCTGACGCCGATCTTGTCGCAGAACATCCGCAGCGCCTCGGGCGTATAGCCCCGCCGGCGGACGCCGCACAGGGTAGGCATACGCGGGTCGTCCCAGCCGCTCACCAGGCCTTTCTGCACCAGTTCGAGCAACTTGCGCTTGCTCATCAGGGTATAGGTGAGGTTCAGGCGGGCGAATTCATACTGGTGGCTCGGGAAGATGCCCAGGGTCTCGATGAACCAGTCGTACAGAGGACGGTGGACATCGAACTCCAGCGTACAGATGGAGTGGGTGATGTGCTCGATGGAGTCGCACTGACCGTGCGTATAGTCATACATCGGGTAGATGCACCATTTGTCGCCGGTACGGTGATGCGAGGCATGCTTGATGCGGTACAGCAGCGGGTCCCGGAACATCATGTTCGGGTGCGCCATGTCGATCTTGGCACGCAGGACCTTCTCGCCGTCGGCGTATTTGCCGGCCTTCATCTCGCGGAACAGGCGCAGGTTTTCCTCCACGCTCCGGTCGCGGTAAGGACTGTTGACGCCGGGTTTTTCCACGGTGCCGCGTCCGGCCCGGATCTCCTCCTGCGTCTGGTCGTCCACATAGGCCAAGCCTCTCTGTATCAGCTGCTCCGCCCATTCATAAAGCTGGTCGAAATAGTCCGATGCATAGAGCTCCTTGTCCCACTGGAACCCGAGCCACTGGATGTCTTCCTTGATGGAATCGACATACTCGGTGTCTTCCTTGGTCGGGTTGGTGTCGTCGTAGCGGAGGTTGGTCTTGCCGCCGTATTTCTGGGCCAGGCCGAAGTTCAGGCAGATGCTCTTGGCATGCCCCAGATGCAGGTAGCCGTTCGGCTCCGGCGGGAAACGGGTCATGATGCTGTCCATCTTGCCGGACGCCAGGTCGGCCTCGATGATTTCTTCCAGGAAATTGCGTTTGCGCGGTTCGGGATCCATTGTTTTGTTAGCCTCGTCCATAGTCGTGATATTGTTTCAACTTGCAAATATAATAAAAAATCCCCGCTATTGCAGGGATTCCCGATTATTGTGATGATGATTTAATACGCTACGACGGTGCCGTCACGGGTGACCACGGCGTTTCCTCGGCTGAATAGTTCCGTCCCGGCGGGGATTTCATACAGCAGCACGGCTCCCTTCGCCGGTACGGTGACGACCGCGTCGGACGACTGCCCGCGGGCGGCATAGTCCCTGGCTACACCGTCGAAAAGGTCGTAGGGTTCGCTCCCGCAACGGCTGTAGGTTACCGTCTTTTCCGTATCGAAGGGGTTGTATATCAAGTGGCAGGGGAAGGGCCGCTGCGCATAGAAGTCCGTGGCGTTGCAATCCAGAGAGAGGATGCCTTCTACGTCCGTGGTGGCGATGATGGCGCCAAAGATTCCGATGGGCGAGGTGCTGTACAGGCTGAACATGGTGCAGTCGGGCATGCCGGACATCCAGGAAGGCCCGTCTCCTTCCGCCACAGGCTCCACGGTCATCTTTCTGTACCGGTCGGTCTTGCGGAGTCCCTCATATCCGATGATGCCTCCTGTAAGGTCCTTGATATCAGCGCAATACTGGTGCTCGTCATCGATTTCGTCGGGGAAGAACAGCCGGGAGGCGGAGGCGTTGTTCAGCATCCACTTGCCGATGGTCGCCGCAAATTTGGGCTGGTATTTTACCAGGGGCACCAGCGGCCAGGCCATTTCGTAGCAGTTCATCTGGAAGGCGTATCCGCCGCCGTCCGTGATGCTGCCCTGCAGGCCCGAAATATCGTAAGGACCCCAGGTGCCTACCGTCACGGCCCAGCCGGTCCGGCCGTTGCTGCGGTTGCCTTCGAAGGTCCAGCGAAGGATCTTGCCCACGTCGTAGGAGGTTCCGTAGCAGCCGTTCATCACTGCCGCCACGTAAGCGCCGAAAGGCATGACGATCTCGTAGAAACGGCTCTCCGACTGGCCGTACAGGGTGTTCAGGGCGCTGACGGCGCGGGTCATGTAGGACTTGTCGCCGAAGTGCCGGTAGGCATTCAGCAGGACCCAGGCGTGTCCTGCGGCGGCATCTTCCTGGCGGGGTATGCCGGTTTTGTAGCCTTTCATCTTTCCGTAATCGAAATACGACCAGCCGTAGTTCCCCGCGAGTTTCTCGTCGGCCTTGGCGAACTGGTCCGCGACGGAGCGCAGAATCGTCTCAGCCCCTTCTACATCCGGGAATATGTCGCAGACACCCCAGTACAGCAGGTTGGGAAGCATATTGTACCACCAGTCACCGGCTCCGCCCGAGGTCCCGTTCAGCATGATTTTCCACGGGGTGATCTTGCTGAAGTAATTTTGGAGCATCTGGGGGTAATTGTACCCGTCCTGGCTGGTCTTGTCTATCCCCACCAGGCCGGCGCCCATCACGGCGGCCATCGTGTTGATGGCCTCATGGGCCCCCGGATGCTCCGGTCCCTGCCGGATGTCGCCGACGGTCGTATAGAGCCCGAATCCGTCGTAGGGGGAGTTGTTGCTGGTGCGGTCCAGCCAGATCAGCGGTCTGACCTCGTCCGAAGCGTTCCAGTCGAATACGTAGGCATCATAGTCCAGCGCCTTCTGCCGCCAGTCGAGCATTTTGTAGGTGGACGGCATGTCCGGCATCAGGTCCACCCGGGAAATGCTGACCTGGGTTACCTTCCCCCCGCTTTCGAAGGGGACGATTTCGCCGGGCTCCGGCTCTTCCCACTCGGGCTGCGGGGCTTCCGCAGACGGGTCTTCGGAAAGCGGTTCCGCGGAGGGATCGGCAGAGATGTCCTCCCGTTCATCCGCAGGCTTGCAGGCGGCCATGCCGGTCATCAGGGTCATGCAGGATGCGATGGCAATGAATGTCTTGAATCTCATGATGTCGTATTATATGGGAAACAGGCGGCAGGGTCAGCCGCCGCCTGTTTTAGGGCAGTGAAATTACTTCTGGTCGTTGAAGAGCTTGCTTACCTGACCGCCGTCGAGAGCGATGGTGTAGAAAGCGAGGTCATCCATCTTGCCGACGAAGTAACCGCTGGTCTCAGGATTCTCTTCCTGGATACCGACAAGGAGCTTGATGCCGTCTGCGGCATGGCAGATCGTCTGGTTCTTGGTGGCGAGTTTGGTCTCGTTGTCCTTATCCCATACCATGACGCTTTCGCCGTCGATGTAGTAGGTCTCGACACCGTTGACGAGGTCGAGGGTAACGACGATGTGGTGCCACTCGTTCTCCGGGATTTCGGTGTTGGAGTCATGCTCGATGTACGTACCTTCACCTACAGTGGTCTTGACGGTGAGGAAAGCCTTGTTGGTGGACTGGGTCTGGAATTTCCAGCTGTTCCACTTGTCCCAGGAGAGGATGTAGTTGTTCTCGTTGATGGGGGTGTTGACCCAGACGGCGATGGAGAAGGTGTTGGTTTCTACAACGCTGGCGACGGCATCGGCGATCTGGATGTAGGAAGCGCCGCCGAACTTCATACCCTTGCTGCCGGCCTTGTGTCCGTCAACATAGGCGGGGACACCGTCCGCACCGGCCATGAGCTTCGCGCTCCATTCGTATTTTCCGCTGGTCTTGAACTCGTTGGCGCCGGACTCGAAGTCGATGGCGAAAGCGAGAGCGTCAGCCGGGATCGCGCCGATTTCAGCGGCGAGGAAAGTCTCCTTGGCCGTGTTGAGCTGGGCGAGGAGGTTGTCAACGGTAGCCTTGTCCTTGGCGGTTTCAGCGGCCTTCTTTACCGTAGCGATGGTGCTCTTGAAAGCGTCGATGGCGCTCTGGGGGAAGCTTGCGGTCGTTGCGCTGCCGACCAGGGCCTCGCAGTCTGCGATAGCCTTGTTGAGCTCGGTGAGGTCAACGGAAGGCGTGTTGTCCTGGGTGCTGTTGTCCTTCTTGCAACCTACAGCAAAAATGGTGAGTGCTGCGAGTGCGATTGCGAAAATCTTTTTCATTGTGTTTGTTGATTAATGGTTAATGATACTTTATGGTTTTGATTTTAGTAGATGCTATTTCAGGGCCGTGTTGGCATCGGTTTCACCCTGGGGGATCGGGAAGTAGTACCTGTCGGCGGGCCAGGCGGCCGCGCCGAGGGCGGAGACGGCGTAGTCTTTGCCGTAGCGCATCACGTCGAAGAACCGGTGGAACTCGAATCCGAGTTCGCGGCGGCGCTCCTTGCGGATGGCTTCACGGAGGTCCGCCTGGGTAGCGGCCGTCGTTTTGGCCAGGCCGGCGCGGGAGCGGACGAGGTCCAGGGCATCCGCCGCAGCCACGGTATTGGCGGCCGACTGCTCATTGAGCGCTTCGGCTTTCAGCAGCAGTACTTCGGCATAACGGATGCGGTGCTGGGGAATGGTGGACTGGCTCTTGGCGAGCTCCTCCACGGCGTCCTCATCGTATTTCTTGACCAGATAACCGGTGGCATTGCCCCATTCCTTGTCGAAGGTGGTGCCGTTGAACCAGGGCTGTCCTTCGCGGCCGATGGAAGCGTCCAGGCGGGGGTCCGTCTGACCGCCTGCGGTCAGTTCGTCGAAGTTGTCCACGAATGACTGCGTAGGCGCGTTGAAATGGTATCCGCCTTCGATGAAGGGAGAGAACCAGACATTGAGGAGGTTCCCCTGGGAGGCGATCTTGTTGGTCGCGTACCGGATGGCAAAGATAGATTCAATGCTGTCCTCGCCGCCGGATTTGAACAGGTCCGCATACACGGGCTCCAGGTCGTAACCGGCCGAGAGGCTTTCGAAATCTTGGATCGCCTGCACGGCTTCATTCCATTTGCCCTGGAAAACCTTGCTCTTGGCCAGGAGGGCGTAGGCGGCGGCCTTGTTGGCGTGTCCGTCCTTGACGTTGGACAGGCCCGCGGCAGCCTCGGTGAGGTCCTGGTCGATCTGGGCATAGACCGCATCGATTCCGCTCAGCCCCACATGGATGTTCTCCGCGCTGTTCTGGGGCTTGGTCTTGAGGGGAAGCTTGCCGAAAACGTTCACGAGGTTGAAGTACGAGTAGGCCCGGAGGAACTTGGCTTCTCCCATGAGCCTGTCGGCGACTTCCTTGTCCAGCTGCATGCCGCTGATCCCGGCGATGGCGTTGTTGGCACGGGCGATGGTCTCGTAGCTGTCCTGCCAGAATGTTCCGACGGAACCGTTGTCCGCCGTGGCGGTGAAGCTGTCGATTTCATTGATCTGGGGCTGGTCGCCGTCGTCTCCACCTTTGACGGAATCATCGGAAGCGACATCGCCGAACATCCACAGGATATTGCCGTAGAGCGAGTTGTAGATGGCGTTGACCGCCATCTCGGCCTTGCTCTCGGTGGTATAGTAATTCTCTGATGAATAGCCTCCCTTGAGGTTCTCAGACAGGAACTTGTCGCAGGACGCGAAAATGAGCATGGCTGCTGCGACCACGATGTATATTCTTGCTTTCATATCTTAGAAGGTGAAATTGAGGCCCATGGTTACACTCTTGGCGACAGGGTAGGTTCCCCAGTCGATTCCGTTCGCGCGGTCACCCTCGGAGGTGGAGTTCGCATTGACCGTCATCTCGGGGTCGAGTCCGCTGTACTTTGTGATGGTGAAGAGGTTGGTCGCGGCGATGTACGCCCTCAGGTGGGAGATCTTCCAGCTCTCGGGGAGCTTGAAGGTATATCCGAGCTGCAGGTTCTTCAGGCGGACGTAGCTGCCGTCTTCCAGGAAGCGGGTGGAAACCTTGCGGTTGTTGGTGCCGCTCCAGGTTGCGCGGGGCTGGGTGTTGGAGGTGCCTTCACCCGTCCAGTGCTGGGCATAGTAGCGGTAGGTGAC
>JAFUWX010000043.1 GCA_017471025.1 Bacteroidales bacterium | reverse complement strand
CGTAAAGGGGCTGGAGCAGGCCCTGGACCAGTATGAAGCCGCCCAGACCGCGCTGCGCAGCCTGGGCGAATATCTCGGAAGCGAGGAATGGATCGAAGATTTTGACGACGATGCCGCCGGCAAACTCCCCGCTGACCTCAAACGCGGCGTCCTTTCAGAAGACGGCATCTACAACCTCCTGGCAGACGACCAGGGCCAGGCTGCCCGGATGCTTGACATTGTCGCCGGCCGCCTGCGGCAGGGCTAGTCGGCATCCCGGACCAGTCGGACGGCGAGTCCGTCGCCGCGGTGGCCGTTGGCATCCAGGAAGAGTCCATGCTGGTCCATGGTCAGGTGCCAGGCGTCGCCTGCCGCCGCATCGGACGAATGGTAGCCGGCCATGCGGAGGAATACGCCGCTGACGGTCCGGGCTCCGGATTCCGGCAGGAAGGCGGCACCGGCTTTCTCAAGACAAGCCGTCCAGTCCGAAACCGATATCCTATTGACATCGAAACTCACATCCGTCCGGTTGACCGCATTCAGGGGCCAGACCGAGCCGCTCCAGTTGTCCGGTAGCAGGACCAGACCGTTTATATCGCCCACCCGTGCCTTGGCATAGCGGATCCCGGAAGCGGTATCGCGGATGAACAGCAGGTACACCCATTCCGAGACCTTCGGCGTCCGCCAGAGGTGTTCGGCATTGCCTCCGTTCGCAATCCGGTTGTATCCCCAGTCCGCCCGGCCGTCCCGGTCATACAAGTTGCAGGCCGGATCTCCATACGCCTGATGCAGGTCATTGCTCTGCACGACCTTGTTTTCGCTCCAGGGCTGGTAGTCCACGGCTCCGTGGTCATAACCGCTGGTTCCCCAGCCGAATAAGTCAATCCAGCCGGACCAGGCGGGCGAGAGGTTCATGTTGTCTTTACCAATATAATCATACGGATGCGGAGCGAACCGCCAGGTCTGCGTAGAAGCCTGGTATTGCAGGTTGCCCCGGGAAAAATAGACCTGTTTTCCCTCACCGACCGAGAACCATCCCGGGACCGTACCTTCCGGGAAGGCCGTAACGCCGGCAGCGGTCGTGAAGGATATCTCGTTTCCATAACTCGTCCCCGCAGCGGTTTCGATATAGGCCCGTATGAAATAGGTAGAACCGGGAGCCAGACCGGTGAGCATGGTGCGGTCCCGTCCTTCGGAAAGGTCCAGTTCTGCATGCCGGCCTTGTGTTGTCGGAAAATGCAAAGGACCCCAGCACAGGCCGATCCGGCTGTCCCCGACAAAAGAATCGTCCGGCAGTTCCACCCCGGCCATGGCCGACGTCGCCGTAATCTCCGTTGCGTCCAGGGTTGTGATGGTAGGAGAGATCAGCCACTCCAGGCTGTCGCGCGCCTGCTGGGACAGCCTCCCTTTGGCGTAGGCTTCCTCAAAAGAGGGACATTCCTGCTCAATGCATTTGACGACTTTGTCTTGGAAGCTCTCTTGCCAGAATCCGCATTGCGAGAGAAAGGCCAGTTGCTCCGGCGAGCCCTCGCCATATCGGCGACTCATCTCTGTTATCTTCCGTTTCAGGTCGAGATTGGCTTTCGTGAGTTTGGCCAGCATGACCTCGCGGTAGCTGTTTCCGGATTCCGCCTGCGAGAAGAATTGCTGCATCATGTTGTTGCTGTACCAGGAATACTCGTCCAGGTAGGCAATCTGGTCGGCAGACCGGGAGTCCTTCCTGCCTTGGTCAGCTTGAAGGGGGTTGGCCATCCTCCGGGCCGGCAGCAGCAGGGCGAGGACAAGGGCGAGTCCCATGCCAAAGTAAGGGATGGCATGCCGGCGGAGGTCACTCCGGTGCAGGGCCGACCGGACGGCCTCCATGTCGGAGTACCGACTGTCGGAGGCGGTGCGGGTGCAGCGGGCGGCGATATGACGGTACCGGTGCGGAAAGATTTCCCGCAGGATGAGGCTGAAGGAATAAATGTCTGATTTATAATTAGTCGCTTCCAAACCCTGTAACTGCTCCGGCGCCATATACGCCCGGGTCCCGGCGGACTGTTTCAGGATGGCGTAGTCGTCCGAATCCGACAGGCCGAAGTCGATGATCTTGACATTGGCACCGTTGCGCGTGATGAGAATGTTGCCGGGTTTGAGGTCGCGGTGCGTGATCTGCTTGCTGTGGATATAGGAGAGGGCATCCGTAAGCTGGTCTGTGATTTTCCGGCGGACGGCCGTCGTGGGCCGGGTGGCCAGAAAATCATTCAGCGGCATTCCGTCAACGTATTCCATCACGATGCACGGACCCAGTTCTTCGTTGATTTCCTTGGCAAATGCCTTGATGATACCGGGATGGTCCAGCCCGGCCATCAGGGCATATTCCTTTTTCAGCAGTTCCCGGTAGATCGCCTGGGCGCGGAATTCTTCCTTCAGCCCTTTCAGCATGAACCACCGGCCCTGGCGCCTGACCTTGACGAGCTGGTTGAAACCATGGGAGGGCAGCGGCTCATACGTCGAACGGCTGTCATCCGCGGAAAGGAATCGCTCTTCAATCGGTCCGGAAGTACTGGCGTCATTCATGGCTGGGGGGCATTTGTGGACGCAAAGATACGGTTTTTTGGTCCATAATGGTTGGAAAAGGACCGGAATGGACTGCATTTTTATGAAAAATGATTGCATCTTTGCAAAACCAAGCAATTGCTGTCATGGATAAGAAAAGCCCCGAGATACTGGAACTCAAACGCATGGCCGAAGAGCGGCTGAAGCGGAAGATCAAGACACCCAATGATTTCATCTTCCTCAGCGGCGCCATCTGGGACCGTACCCACGAGACATTGAGCCCCACGACGCTCAAACGGCTCTGGGGCTATGTCGAAGGTTCCGTCCAGACGCGGGAAAGCACGCTCGACATCCTCTCCCGTTTCCTGGGCTTCCGGGACTTCGATGCTTTTCTGGACCATATCCGCTCCAACGGCGGCTCCCAGCCCGTCTTGTCGCCCCACATCCGCACCGAGCAATTGTCGGCTGGGGACAGGGTTTGCGTTTCCTGGAAACCTGACCGTCGCT
>JAFUWX010000042.1 GCA_017471025.1 Bacteroidales bacterium | reverse complement strand
CTTTTTTCATAACATAATAAATAGTTAATATTAGTTATAGTTGATAGTGTCTTATCAAAGTATAATTTCGATACGTTGCTGAAAAAACTATACAGCACCCGGATTACTCCTTTTGGCGAAGATAGGAATAATCCGGTAATTATCAAAATCGGGAGGCTGTACCTGGGAGACCCCTCAGGCCTTCACTTCCCAGCCGGGCTCATACGACCGGCCATACAGACGCATCGCCTCAGGGTCGTCCAGGATACGGCCGTTGGACGAATCCACCCGCAGGGAACGACCCACCCGCTGCGCGATATTGCCCAATTGGACCAGTTGCGTACTGATACAGGCACTGCGGATATCCGAATTCAGCCGGGCCCCGGTACGGATCGCATCGAACCAATTCTGGAAATGGAAGGTATCCAGCTTCTCGCATGGATTGATCACATTGGCGGGCTCGAAGGGATACTGGCTCTTCACTTCCTGGATGACCCCGCCCTTCATATCCACGATCTTATATTCGTCGCCGCCATTCAGGAACAGGGCGCCGTTCTCCCCGTAGAAAGCCACGCCCAGACCGGCGCCGTCACAAGGGGTACTGTTGCAGCTGCGGCCCTCCCACCAGCCGGAAGCCTTGTCTCCGAATTGGAAGGTAATCATCTGCGTATCAGGGAATTCCCAATCATCGTCATAGCGGAAGCGGCCACCGGTGGAAGTCACCAGGGTCGGATACTCCACATCCAGTCCCCAACGGAGGATATCCACGAAATGGGTACCGTTGTTCAAAGCCTCGCCGGTACCCCAACGATAGAACCAATGCCAGTTATAATGGATGTAATTGTCGCGGAATGCCACCCGTGGCGCCGGTCCCTGCCAAAGGTCCCAGTCCAGATGCGCCGGCACGGGGGCAGGCTTGCCCCTGCCGATGGAAGGCCGGTTGGCGCCATACCAGCTCTTGGCATAGCGGACCCGGCCGATGCTGCCGTTTCGGATTTCCTGGATCGCCGCGATGATATTCGGCCAGGACCTGCGCTGATTCCCCGCTGTAATGACCTTGCCGGTACGGGCCGCGACGGACATGAGCGCCTCATTCTCCGCCGGGCAATAACTGGTCGGCTTCTCCAGATAGACATGCTTGCCCGCCTCCATGGCCATGATGGCCGCCTTCGCATGCCAATGATCCGGCATCGCGATGACGACGGCATCTATATCTTTGGAATCCAAGAATTTACGGATATCCTGATAGCCGGCGGGCCGCGCTCCGGTCAGCTTGAACACCTGGTCCCGGGCCCGCTCCAGGGCATGGAGGTCACAGTCGCACAGGGCGGTCACGCTGCACAAGGGCATCTTCGCAAAGCCGGTGGCCAGGGCGAATCCACGGGAATTGACGCCGACCACGCCCACCCGGATACGGTCGCTTGAGCGGGCTACCCGGTTTTGGCTTGCCGCCGTCCGGCCGGGCATGAAGCCCTCCAGCGAGAGGACGGCACCGCCGGCGAGGGCGGTCTTCAGGAAATCACGTCTGCTTGTCATAACTATCTTCTTAAATTAATATTATTCAATTATTTACGCAACCTCTTCACTAGCGCCCCCACCAAGAGGACGATCAGCCTGACGACGGCCAGGAGCAGATACAGCCCAACGGCCAAGACCAGCGTATAGCCGATCTGGGTAAAGAGTTCCGTCCAAGGGCGCTCATACGCGATGATGGCCCCGGCATTGGTCAGGATGGCGGCGGCCACACAGCCCAGGAGAATCCACAGCTCCCGGCGAAGGGTTTTGGCAGGAATGACGATATCTTGCATGGCTATCAAAATTTCATATACGGGATTTTATACGCCTCGGGGAAGGTAATCCGCCGCTGCTCCTCCATCGCCCGGTTCCCCAGCAGACAGAGAACGGTAGAACAATAAGCCTCCTCCACCACACTGCGGGCCCTCTCCCCACTTAGGCAAGCCTTACAGAACGCCTCCAGGATAATATCCGACCCATCCGCATCCGCCGCCACCATACTCTGCCCCGCATTCACGCTCACCGCCCCCTCCAAAACCGGATGCGGCGTATAAGCCGAACGCAGCTCCGGCCGCCAAGACGGCCCTGCGGCAGGAATAGACGCAAAAGTCTTCGTCTTGATCTGCTCCAGCAGCTGACGCATCCCCGAATTGAGATGATCCTCCTCCAGATAAAACACACCCCGGGTCAGGTCCATCGTACCGTCCTTGCCGAGAATCTGGTCCTCCATGCCATTGAACTTATTGGAAATCAAGGATTCATAACAGATCTTCCGCCCGTCTGCATAACGATAGGTCACATTGACGCTGTCATACACCTCCCGGCCATCCTTCCAATAGACGATGTCCCCCATCCCCACGATATCCACCGGCATCCGGTCCGCCGCCCAATTGCAGACCTCCAGCTGATGGCAGGCCAGCTCGGTCATCAAACCCGCGGAATACTCCTTGTACAACCGCCAGTTGATCCGACGCTCCAGCTCCGGCGAAGGCACCTCCCTACGCCAATCGGCGTTACGGAACCAATGGCAGCGCATCCCCACCACATCGCCGATCAGGCCCTCCCGGATCAGCCGGATACCCTGGATATATTTTTCGTCATACATCCGCTGCATGCAATAATACAGCACCCTGTCGCCCGCGCAATAGGCCTCATAGACCTCCTTGCACTCCTCCAGGGTCAGGGCCATGGCCTTCTCGCAGAACACATGCTTGCCGGCCGCCATCGCATCCAAGGTCATCCGGGCATGGAAGCCCAGCGGCGTCGCGATGATAACACCGTCTATCTCCTTGTCTTCGAGAAGTTTACGATAATCCGTATAGGTCCGCGCCGTCGGCACCATCGCATGGGCCGCATCCAGGTTGGGCTGCCAGTCGTCACACAAGGCGACCACCTGGGCACAGGTGATGCCGCGCAGCATCACCAGGTGATACTGCCCCCGGGACCCGCAGCCGATCAGGGCCAGCCGGGCCTTCCGGGTTCCGCTCTCCTTCGGGGAGCTTTTACAGGACTGGAGCCAGGGTGCGGTCGCCAATACGGCGGCTCCGCCAGTCATCAGGCCCAGGTTTTTCAGAAACCTGCGCAGTCCCAAATCCACTTCTTGACTCATCGTTCGTATATCTGTGTTTCCGCCAGGGGAAACTGTTTTTCCAATCGTTCCCGCTGCTCGGGCGAGGCCAGCATCAGGGCCGTACTGAGCACTTCCGCATCCAAAGGGTCCGGGGCCGTCACGCAGACCAGCCGCCTGTCCCGACAGGGCTGTCCGTCACGCGGATGCAGGATATGCCCGCTGTAATCCGGCCGGTTGCCGGATGTCGATAAGGACCTGTCCTTCAGCTCCATCTCCGCCAGGGTCTCCCCGGTATAAGGATCCGGCAGGGATACCTTCCAGCAGGGACCGTAGGGATGCCTGCCCACCGCCAGCAGCGAACTGCCCCCGAAATCGGCGAAGGCCGCCGTGATGCCCCGTCGCCCGATAAGGTCCTGTATCTGCCTCAGGGCCAATCCTTTGGCTATTCCGCCAAAATCCATATCCACCCCGCCTGTATCCAGCGACCCGACCTGCCAGTGCAGCCGGGTAAAATCGCGGCGCGTAATATCGAACAGCCCCTCCGTGCGCAGCCAATACGCGGCGCAAATCTCCAGGACCTCCTGAAGCTCCGACGAAAGGTGGCGGGTCTTCCCAGCATTCAGCTGGCCCACCTCGCTGGCCGGATTGAAGCGGTCCAGCATCCGGTCCATCTGCTCCAGCATCCCGCAGACCGCCTGCCACAAAGCCGTGGCCGGACGTTCCCCCACCGCGCACAGCAGCAAGTCGAAACGGGTGCCCATCACCCACGGGATACGCCCGTGAAACACCTGCTGCTCAGCCAGATATGTATAGCTACGCTCCATCTGCCAGCTGCACGGCCCGTTGAATGACGCGGTATTTGGTCAGGGTATTGATCCGCTCCCGCTCCGCCTGCACCTTGTCCCCGCGGACATATCCCAGGAAATCTTCCATCACCAGCCGGAAATGGTCCTCGTGGCTGAGCGGATCGGCCGGCAAGGAGCCCTCGAATCCGGCATATTCCGCCTCAAAAAGATCCGTCCCCTCGTTCTCCCAAATGACCTCGATCCGCGCATATACACCCTTGATACACAAGTCTATATAGCCATTGGCCATCACCTCCAGCACCCCATCCCGAACCCAGGGGGCCAGCGCGGCGGGGAAATCCGTCTCCCCCGTCGAGCGGCAGAACTGCTCGCGCGTCACCGGCGTCGGCCAGTGGGCGGCTCCCAGCACCCGGACATCATCCCCGGTCAAGGTCTGGCCGGGAAAACACTGGGTGAAAATCATATCGATATAATGGGTCGTGACGTCGGCGATGCCTTCCCCCTGGCAGCGGATGTCGTAATACCACCAGGGGCGCATCAGCGCCTGCCCATCGACATTTTTGTAGAAATGATGGACACTCCGCATCCGGATGGCGGGCTCCTGCGGCGTCCCCGTCGGCACGGGATGCCGGCTGAACCACGCCCGTACGGCCTGGTTGCCCGCTACGGTACGCTCCGTCATGAGCTCCTGGATGACCAGTCCCTTTCCGGCCGCCAGGCGATAAGCCTCTTCCAGCAGGTCCAGGTCTTCCGCGGTCAGGGCCAAGGGCTTATCCGCCAGGACATGGTAGCCCCGGGAGACGGCCAGATGCAGATACCGGGCCTTGTTGCGGTTGTTGCCGGCCAGCACGACGACCTCGCGGCCCCGGGCAGGCGGCAGCGTCTCTGTCGGATCGCCGGTCAGCAGTACTTCCTTCCATCCTGTCGGCTGGTCCGCCCGGTGGTTAAACCCGTCAATGGCAGCGAGATACCGCTCCAGCTCCGGCCCCTGCGGGGCATGGACCTGCACGAGGGAATCGACGCCCGGCAACGGATATTTCTGCACCAGGGCCGCGTGGAAGTGACCCGGGTCTATGACATGGATCCGGATCGGCGCGGGCGTGCAGGACAGGGCAAGCATCAGCAGGAGGGGAAGGACGCGTTTCATGGATATTTCCTCAACAGCTTCGCCGCATCCTTCCGGCCGGCCTTCATGGCTTCGGCCAGGGTCACGGGACGGCCTTTTTCCTTGCTCATGTTGGACGCCTTCATGAAGGCATAGATTTCCAGGGTCTCCTCGCGGGAAACCGGAGGGACGCCGGTCTGGAAGAAGGTCAGGATCTGATCCAGCAGCACCTTGTAGCCGGCATATCCGCCTGCGGGAACTGCCCCGTCGGCCGTATAGGCGGTCCCGCCGTAAATGGCCGGTCCCTGCACCAGGGCCCGGAAGGTGCCGATGCGGCCGTCAGCCCAGGTCCCCGTCACCACGTCGCCCATCGGGGTACCCAGCCGGGATACGGCGGTGCAGCCCGTCCCCATCAGGGTGTATAGGGTCTCCACGCCGTGAATGCCGTAAAAGCCGAAGTCCGGATGGGTCGGTTCGCTTTTGTGCGGGGAATAGCAGTCGGCGCCCAGGACGGCCCCGTACGCCCCCTCGCGGAGCCGGACGTTTTCCGGGGAAAAGCGCAGGGCGGAGGAGGAGAAAATCGGGACGCCATAGCGGTCGGCCAAGGCATAGATGGCCAGGGCCTCGCCCAGGGTCGCGCCGACAGGCTTGTCGATATAGCAGACCTTTCCGCTGCGGAACACTTCAGCGGCCTGCTCCAGGTGAAGCCGGCCGTCATTGGTCTCAATCATCACGAAATCAACCATTTCCAGAAGCTGGGCAATGGACTCGCAGATGACGACGCCGTGCTTTTTGACTTCTTCCGTATAGCCGGCGATGCGGTTGTAGCTGGACGGGATGGTCCGCGAGCCGTAGGGATAGGCCGCCACCACCTCGAAGTCGCGGACGAAGGGGTCCTCACCCGCGGAGTTCAGCAGCTCGGTGAAGGCCGTAGAATGGGAGGTATCCAGGCCGATGATGCCGATGCGATGGACGGTCTGCGCCGCCAGCGACAGACCCATGGATAAAAGTAAAATACTGATAATCAATCGTTTCATATCATTCCAAAGTTTCCCGGATCGGCCGGGTGATGACAAAGCGGCAGAAGTCATGGTACAGCTGGCGGTCCTCCTCGGAGGAGGAATCCTTCAGCCAGCGCAGGGCCCAGCTGCCCTGGTAATAGGCCAGCCGGCACTTCTCCCAGACGCCATAATCCTGGGCATATTTCATATAATCGCGCAGGCGGTAGCCCCAGCCGTTGGAGGCCATGGCCTTCCCGTCGAACTCGATTTCCATGCCCATCTGATAGCGGAGGACCGTCTCGCAGGCATCCACGAGCCTGCTCTTGGCGATGTCTTCCGAGAAGAAATAATTCGGCTGCATGAAGGCATGGGTGAAGCCGTAGGCCTGCCAGTTGTGGTAGCCGTCCGCCTTATAGTAGGGAATCCAGTTGAACGAATAATCCTTGCCGCGGATATACTCGCCCAACGGCTTGAGGATATCGGTGATATAGGTCGCGCGCTCCGCCGTGATGTAGAAGCCTCCCAGCTCGACATTTTTGTAGCGTCGGGCGGCGAATTTCTCCACGGCCGTATCGATATACCACTTCAGGGCCTTCACCCGGTCGGCCGTCTTGGAAAAGTCCAGCTGCTGCCCGTCCAGCTCGCCCCAGTAGGTCGTGCCGCCGCTCTGGTTCTCCCCGTAATTGTTGTAGCGGTAAGGGATGGGCTCAGGGACACAGAGGATGATCTGCCGCTTGCGGGCGGGCGCGCCCAGGGAGGCGGTCCCTTCCGCGACGGCGGCGTCAATGGCCCCGATGCCGGTATTGGTCTGGCAATAATAGTCCAGCAGCTTCTCCCAGTCGTCCTTGGCGGCCGATTCGAGGTAACTGCCGTTGTGTTTGTACCCCGTGATGAAGGTCTTGTTCCCGTCCGGGCCATCGACCGACATGAATTCCAGGCAGAGGAAGGCGTCGAAGAGCCAGTGCCACGCGCCCTCGGTGTCCTGGTACAGGACATAGTCTTTCATGATGTCCCGGGTCCAGGCATAGGGCTTCCGGTGGTGGCTGTAGCCATAGATCAAGACCATGTCCGTATAGTCCGGAATGCCCCGGGACGGATCTTCACTGACCTCTGCGGAAGGGTCATCCGAAGCCCCCGGCTCCGCCGACGGGTCGTCCGAAGGCCGGGATTCCGCCGAGGGGTCATCCACATTCCACTGGGGGATGTCCTTGGGCTGGTCCTTGCCGCAGCCCACCGCCAGCAACGCGGCGCATGCCAGGAGAATCAAGCGTTTCATTTTCTGTAAAATCCTAAGGTTGACACGACCTTGCGGCTCTTTTCCGCCGTCTGGTCGCCGATGTGCAGGGTCCCCACCATCATGCCGGTGGAACCGCCGCCGTCGAAATTGACCGCATCCACGCAGCCGATGCCCTGCATCACCTGGGCCAGTTCCACGAGGTTCAGGCCGGGACTGGCGGTGATGCGGCCGTCACAGATGAAGAAGACCACGCGGCCGTCTTCCAGGATGCCGACGGCCGTCCGGTCGCAGACGCTGCCGGGGCCGTAGATATCGTAAGGCATGATTTCCACGTTGTTACGATAATATTCCCCACCCTTGACCGTCTCGGCGAAATTCACGAGGATCTGGCCGCCGTACAGCAGCACGGGGCCGGCGCTGAGGGCATAGACCGGGTTCCAGTCCCGGGCCTCCGTCGGGAAGGTGGCGCTGATGGGGCCGTATTTGTTCTCCCCCCGGACAGAGGGCAGCGGGCGGTCGAAGTACCAGGAATGCCCGGCGTTGCTGCCGGCCCAGTAAATCGCAGCCTGGCCGGAAGCGTCCACCCCGAAAAGACCGCGGGTGACGGTGTACATCTCGTTGTACTCCGCATGGCCCGAACGCAGGGAGCCGCGCACGGTAGGAACGGCGCCGGTCGGCTTGCCTTCCACCACGGCCAGTCCGGTATGGCGGCCGTTGTAGAAATAGCCTCCGTTGATCATGACGATGCACTTCTTGTCCGCCGCCGACTGGTCTTCGATGGTCAGCGCCTCGCTGGGCACCGTCACTTTGATATCCACCGCAGTCGGGTCGGCCACGGCATACCAGGCATGGAAATTCCGGCCGTTGACGGAAGAGGTGGTCTCATAGAGCTGGATGCTCTCGGGCAGGACGCCCTTGGTCAGGCGTGTCCAGTCCAGTTGGAGCGGCTCCGGAGCCGCCTTCAGGCGGACTTCCTTAGCCGGGGAGAAGCGCTGCTCCCCGTCCTGGACGAGGTAAACCCGTACAGACCAGGTACTTTCGTGGTCCAGCAAAGCGCCGGGAATCAGCTGATAGACGTTCCCGTCCGCATTTTGCGGGCCCGCCTGGAAATACTCCACGCGTCCGTTCGTCCAGTACAGACCAAAGTCGGCACCGGCCGACACGGGAAGGGTATAAGTGACCGCGATGCCGCAGTCGTCCGCCGTGCAGCCACTGAGCTGGACCAGGTCCGTGGAAGGAAAGTCCCGGGGCGGGAGACCGGGCTCATCCGAGGGCTCGGCCGAAGGTTCTTCCGACGGGTCCTCCGAAGGCACCAGAGACGGCTCTTCCGAAGGGTCTTCCACATTCCACTGGGGAATCTCCTTTACCGGCTGCGTACAGGCCAAGGCGCAGCACAGGACAATCGTTACATACGGTGTTCTCATAATCTTATCGCTTGATAGGCAGGTACTTCCGCCTCCCGGCCATCGGGCAGGGAGACCTTGTGGGGCTGGGCGTCCATGTTCACCAGCACGATGGCCGGACGGCCGCTGCGGCTCTCCCAGCGGGCACCCATCACGACAGGGGTACGCTGGTAGCCGGGCACATCCACCTGCGGATTGTCTCCGCCGGGGACCACCTCGCCGAGGAAACGGCCGCCGAAGAAGAGGTCATGGCTGCCCTTGCGGAAGTCCGCCAGGGTTTTCAGGAAACGGGCTTCGCGGGGGAATTTCATCAGCTGATCCGGGGCTACCCAGCCCAGCTGAGACCCCCACAGGAGGCTCTTCATCGAAATGAAATCCATCACGCCGCCACCCAGGTTGTCGGGGATATAGGTATAGCCGCTATAGACGCAGCGGTCGGCATAAATGAGCGGGAACAGGGGGACCATCCGGGTCCAGGCATTGTGCGGGGAATTGACGATCAGCATCATGTCGAAGAGGTCCATGTAACATTCGGCGTTCTCCTCGGTGGTGATGGCCTGCTTGCGCGAAAAGACCGCTTTCCGTATGTCCGTCAGCATCTTACGGTAGGCGGCCGGCCACCAGGCGCCGGCACCCTTCGGATGGGGATGGTTCTCGGCATAGCAAGGCTCGCCGATGGCCGCGCCGATCTGGTCGATATAGACTCCGTCCGTGCCCAGGTCCCGGAGAATGCCGCGGCAGACGTCCTTCATGCGCTCCTGCCAGATGGGCGAGGCGGGACAGGTGACGGTATTGACGGCCTTGGAGCCATAGACTTCCGTATAGAGGGTCCCGTCGGTCTTGCGGCAGGAGGCCTCGGCGCCATGGTAGCGGGCGTAGGTCTCGTTGGAAGGGTCCCACAGGCGGCCGTTGATGTAGGGCGTGACGTATCCGCCCAGTTTCCGGGCCTCCCGGACCATGTCGGCAAATCCCTGCTGCGCAGGCAGATAGTCCGGATAATTCGTATCGAAGGGATATTTATGCCAGGTGTACCAGTGCAGGCCCGTTCCGGGGCCATACAGGGCCATGGCCTGGCGCAGCGCCTCCATGGACGATTCCTCCGTCCCGATGGGGCGAAGCCACATGTCGGCATGTTCCACCCCGGCGGCGATTTTCCGCTCGCTGAGAGACTTGCGGCCCCACTGCGTGGACAGCGCGAAAGGCCGGTACCAGTGCAGGGCGGTCTGCGTCCAATCCTCGGCGCGGTAGCCCAGGACGGTCTTCCAGGGCAGGGAGAAATGCCCGTCCGCCCCCGTCCAGGCATAGGAAGCGATAATGGGCTGGGACAGCGTTACTTGCTGCCCTTCCGTAGCCACGACGAAGGATTTGCGGTTGGCGTCAGGGTCCTCCGCGGCGAAATAGATACACCCCTGGGGATTATGCAGCAGCACCAGCTGCATCGAGCCGGTGCAGGAAGGATAGTCGGAGCGAAGCGTGCCGCCCAGGCTGTACTCCGTCCCGTAAGCGACGGGCAGGATGGCTTTTCCGTCCTCGGGCTTACGCAGCGTAATCCGGGGGAAATCCAGCCAGGTGACCACCCAGCCTTCCGGGAGGGTCGCCTCAACGGACCAGCGGGGCAGCTCATCATCCGCCCCCAGCTGCACCTTCATGCGCAGGGGCCAGTCCGATTTCCCGGCCAGGTAGAGCCGCCAGGTGAAGACGGCCGTATCCCCTTCCAGGCGTCCGCCGTCATACCAGGCCCAACGGGGCTGGAGGGCCGGAGTCTCGCCCAAGGGGCCGAGCAGGTTGACTTCCCAGGGATGGACCGTACTGCCGCTTTCCGGCAGCAGCTCCTTTCCATTCATCAGGAAATGCTTGAAAATAAATTGTTTACCGTCATCGAAACAGAGTTCGGCATGCCGGTTTTTCAGCACGATGTCTCCCGCGCGGGCGCCCAGGCAAAGCAGCAGGCCCAGGCAAATCATCCAGATTCTCCTCATGGTTTGATGGTTTTCAAGATATCAATCAGTTCTTCCGCCCCCATATCCGTTTCCAGCAGACGCACGTCGCCCAGGGGCAACAGGCAACGGCCATCTTTCCGGGCAAAGCGCACGCGCCGCCCGTCCCGGTCGCTCAGCCGCACGTGTCCGCGCAGGGGCAGGGAAATCGTTCCATCTCCGGATAAGCCCCAATACAGCAGGCAGTTGCGGCCGTCTTTCTCAATCAGTTGGGCGCGTACAGGACCCGCCGTCACGCAGGCCAGGCTCTCATACAGGCGCCCGCCCAGCAGCACCCATTCCCGGTCGGGGTCGCGCAGCAGCGCCTTTTCCGCCTCGCTGAGCAGCCCCTCGCGCTTGGCCAGTTCCCATTCCCGAACCGTCCGGAGGTTGTCCGCCGTACGGGGATGGCTGTCCAGGGGACCGAGCTTTCCCATCAGGGAAATCGGGGCGTCCCAGGCCAGGGCCTTGCTGCAGATATAGGCATAAGTATCCGGCTGCATGCCGGCTGTCGTGCTGTCCGGCGCGACATAATCCACCCAGCCGAAATCCACGGCGGTGAAGTCGTCTGCCATCTGCCGGGCGCAGCGCAGCGTATATTTCTTCATGGCCGCTCGGATCTGCTCGGGGCGGAACAGGTCGAAGGCGTTGCCCCGGCTCAGGATATGCCAGCCATAATGGGATTTCAGGGCCCCTTCGGCATAGACCGGAACGGGGTTCAGCCTGTCATAGACCCGTTTTTGCGAACGGGAGACATTGTACCAATAGGGCGGCGGGACGTCTTCGGCGCCGTCGAAATAGACAAAGCTGCATCCGCAGTCGGCATACAGG
>JAFUWX010000041.1 GCA_017471025.1 Bacteroidales bacterium | reverse complement strand
TGAGGTGGCATGGCGGCAATAACACTGGTAACTGCCGCAAAAATATCAAATTATATCGTGCACACCCAAAAAGCTTTGTAAGTAGTTAAAAATAATATAGTTATAAACGTTTAACCGTCCCTTAACGGGACATTAGTGTTGCAGAAATACAAAGCGATTAACTGACTTATTATGCAATATACCGCCAAGCAGCTGGCTCAGATTCTCAAAGGTACGGTGGAAGGAAATCCGGATGCCGTCGTGACCGGCTTCGCCAAGATAGAACACGGAAAAGAGGGGAAACTCTGCTTTTTCGCCAATCCCAAATACGAGCATTACGTGTATTCCACGCAAGCCACGATCCTGCTGGTCAACCGGGATTTCGTCCCCAAGCAGCCCGTGGCCCCCACGATGATCCGGGTGGAAAATGCCTACAGCGCCATCGCCGAACTGCTCAAATACGTCTCCTCGACGACCAATGTCCATAAGCGTCACCGGGGCTGGTCCCTGTGGCACTGGAGCGTGAAGTTCGGCAAGAAAGTGTGGCTCGGGGACTTCTGCCGCATCGGCAAGAAGGTGGTTATCGGAGACGGGACGGTCATCCATGACCATGTCTCCATCGGCGCCCGCACCGTCATCGGCCGCAACTGCATCCTGTATCCGGGCGTGCGCATCTATCCCGGCATGGTCATCGGCGACGACGTGATCCTTCACGCGAACTGCGTCATCGGCTCGGACGGTTTCGGCAACGCCCCCCAGCCTGATGGCACCTGGGAGAAAATCGAGCACCTGGGCAACGTCATCATCGGGAACCGGGTGGAAATCGGCGCCAACACCACCGTGGACCGGGCGGAAATGGAATCCACCATCATCGGGAACGGGGTGAAGATCGACAACCTCTGCCAGATCGCCCACAATGTCCAAATCGGCGACAATACCGTCATGGCCGCCATGACGGGGGTGGCGGGTTCGGCCATTATCGGCAAGAACTGCATCATCGCCGGCCAGGTGGGCATCGTCGGCCATATCAAGATCGCCGACAACACCACGATCGGCGCCCAGGCGGGCGTCATCGGAAACGTCCGCAAGAGCGGCCAGGTCCTCATCGGCATGCCGGCCATTCCCCATGCCAACTTCATGCGCAGCTATGCGCTTTTCAAGCGCGCCGGGGAGGTAGAAGCGGAGAAATAGCGGCCACCGGGCTGGTTATTTGGACCACGTGGATTGTATATTGGATAATTTTTGCTATCTTTGCCGTCCCTTTTGAAGGGATAAGAAAAAGAAATGCAACAATATACACTGAATAAAGCCTGTGTCTTCGAAGGAAAGGGACTCCATACGGGGTGCCTGTCCCGGATGTCCGTATGTCCCGCCCCGGCTGATACGGGGATCCGTTTCGTGCGGAAAGATATAGGTGAACATGCAGTGATTCAGGCGGTTGCGGAGCAGGTCAGCAGTACGGCCCGCAGCACGACCCTGGCTCAGAACGGTGTGGAGGTCCATACCGTGGAGCATCTGTTGTCCGCCTTGACTGGCCTGGGTATCGACAATGCGCTGATCGAGATCGAGGGCCAGGAAGTCCCCATTCTCGACGGCAGTGCCCGTCCCTATGTGGAAGCCTTTGCGGCCTGCGGCCTGCAGGCGCAGGAGGCGCCCCGTCGCTATGTGACCCTGCCTTCTCCCGTGGAGGTCCGCGATGAAAAGACCGGGTCCTGGGTACGGATCGAACCGGCCAAGGTGTCGCGCTACGAGGTGACGGCCGATTTCGGCTCCCGCGTACTCGGCGTCCAGAATGCCCACTGGGACGGTTCTCCGGCCTATGCGGAGCAGATTGCCCCCTGCCGGACCTTCGTGTTTTTCCACGAACTCGAGTTCCTGGCCGCCAACGGCCTGATCAAAGGCGGTGACGTGGATAATGCCATCGTCATCGTGGAGCATCCCGTGACCCAGGAGCAGGTGGACCGGATGACCGAGCTGTTCGGCCAGCCCCATCTGTCCGTTTCCGATAACGGCTATCTGAGCAACCTTACCTTGCATTTCCCGAATGAGTGCGGCCGTCATAAGCTGCTGGACCTCATTGGCGACCTCCGCCTGACCGGAGGCTTCCTCAATGCCCGCGTCACGGCTTTCAAACCCGGTCATACCATCAATACACAGGCAGCCCGGGCCGTCCGAGCCCTGCTGTCCCAAACGGAAAGCGTATGAACAAAATCCACCCGCTCGCCTGCGTCAGCCCGGACGCAAAATTGGGCGACAATATTGAAATCGGGCCCTATGCCTATATCGATGCCGATGTAGAGATCGGCGACGGCTGCAAGATCCATCCCCATGCGGTCATCTACCAATATGTGAAAATGGGATGCTGCTGCGAGGTGTTCCCGGGCGCCGTGGTCGGTGCCGTGCCGCAGGACCTGAAATTCGAAGGCGAAGTATCCTATGTGGAAATCGGGGACTATGTGACCATCCGTGAATGCGCCACGATCAACCGCGGCACGCAGGCCAGCGGCAAGGGCGTCACCCGCGTAGGGGACCATTCCCTGATTATGTCCTATGTCCATATCGCCCATGACTGCAACGTCGGCAAGCATTGCATCCTGGTCAGCCATACCGGCATCGCCGGAGAGACGGACGTGGAGGATTGGGCCATCCTGGGCGGCGGTACGCTGGTCCACCAGTTCACCAAGATCGGTACCCACGCCATGGTCGGCGGCGGTTCCCGGCTGAACAAGGACATCCCGCCGTATTCCATCTGCGGCCGAGAACCCATCTGTTTCTCAGGGGTCAACATCGTCGGCCTGCGTCGTCGCGGATTTTCTTCGGACGTCATCCGCAACATCAAGGATATCTACGATACCATCTACCATCAGGGCATGAATATCTCCGATGGTTGCGCCAAGGTGGAGGGCGGATTCCCGCAGTCTGAAGAGCGGGATACCATCCTGAACTTTATCCGGAATTCCAAACGCGGCATCGTCCGCAGCGCCGAATCTGACGAGAAAGGAATCCTGGAGTAGTGCTCCTTTCGACAGCATATTTCCCGCCGGTGTCGTGGTTTGCGGCCGTGGCGGAGACCATGACCCTGTCTCCGGACAGGGTTGTTCCGTCTTGTGTGTGGCTGGAAGCCTGTGAGAATTACCAGAAACAGACCTGGCGCAACCGTTGCCGCATCTTTGCGGCGGGCGGGCCGGAAAACCTCCTGGTACCCGTGCTGCATGACGGCCGGACCGGGATCCGGGACATCCGGGTGGACTACAGCGAGCCCTGGGTGCAGCGCACGGAGCGGGCCATTGACTCGGCCTATGAATCTTCCGCCTATTTTGAGTATTACAGGGATGAACTGTTCCCCCTGCTGGACGCGCGTCCGGAGACACTTTGGGAGCTGAACCTGTCCCTCATCCGTTTCTTCCTGGACAAGACCGGTATCGCGGCGGACCTTCGTTTTACGGAGGATTTCCACCGGGAAGTCACGTCGATGCCGGACTACCGTTCCCTGATCCATCCCAAGAAACCGGACCCAGTTCTACCTAGACTGGGTTTGGAAAAGCCTTATTTTCAGGTATTTGCACACAAATTCGGTTTTCAGCCGAATCTCTCCGTCATGGACTTGCTCTTCAATGAAGGTCCGGATTCGATCCTGTGGCTGAAGCGCCTGTAAGGCCGGCTTCCCAGAGCCGGTACAGGGCGACGGTCTGACGCGCGGCCGGGATATCATGGACGCGGAGCCAGTCGGCCCCTTGCTGCAGGGCGATGAAGTTGGCCGTCATGGTGGCGGGCAAGGCGTCTTCCGGTGTGATTCCCAAGGGCTTATACAGCATGCTTTTGCGCGAAAGGCCGGCCAGCAGGGGACGGCCCAGGGCCTTGAGTTCATGCTGACGGGAGAGGAGTTCCCAGTTCTGCTCCAGCGTTTTGGCAAAGCCGTAACCCGGGTCCAGGATCCATTCCTGCAGTCCGGCGGCCTCGGCCTTCCGGGCGAAGTCGGCAAAGTATTGTCTAATGGCCTGTACGATGCCTTCGGGGTAATCCGTCAGCGCAGCCATCGTGGCCGGGGTTCCCCGCATGTGCATAGCGATGTAAGGGAGGCCGAGACGGGCGGCTGTCGGGAGCATCTCCGGATCTGTGGCGCCGGCGGAAATGTCGTTGACCATCAGCGGACCGTACAGGTCGAAGGCTCGGCGGATCACTTCGGACGAGGTGGTGTCCAGGGAAAGGCGCAGTCCGCTGCCGGCAAGTTCCTGCAGGACAGGGGCCAAGCGCTTCCATTCTTCCGCTTCCGCTACGGGTTCTGCCCCCGGGCGGGATGAACTGGCACCCAGGTCGATGACATCAGCCCCTTCTTCCGTCAGTTTCCACGCGGCCGCGACGGCCGCGGCTCCGCTGCGGCGGCTGGCAGAAAAAAAAGAATTGTCAGTGAGATTGACAATTCCCATCAGCTGAATCTTCCTCGGCTTCATTTCAGGATATATACATCGTCTCCCGGGGCGGCGAATCCGTAATTTTCCCGGGCGAATTGTTCCAGGGTATCTTTGTTGGTGGACAGCTTCCGGATTTGCTTGTCCATCTGGTCGATCTCTTTCTGGTAGGACTCGATCTGGCGGCGCTGCCGGCGCAGTTCTATGCCGGAGCTCGCCCAGCGGAAAAGGCTGTTGGGCAGGATGAAGCCCGCCAGCACCAGAAATGCCGCGGTCACGATGACGGCGAAACGAACGAATGAACGGTTCTCTCCGTTCCAGATGTCTTTGATTTTACCCATAGTGCTGGCTGTCTGGACAAAGATATAAAAAATCCCAAGGAATCCCAACGATAAGCCTGATTTTTAGTCATTCCGAAAAATAAGCTACCTCATTTCAACAACCTTCGCTTCGCTCATCCCTCCCAAACAAGTTTGGGCCCCTCCCATTCATGTGGCCATGGGCGGCCACAGGTTTTGAAACGAGGTAGCTTATTTTTCTCCATTCCTCAGGATTACGGATAAACGGGCAGGTTACTCCATCCGGATCCGGAGGATGGTGCGGGTGGCGGGGGTGATGCGGAGGCTTTCGTCTATGCGCCGCCCGAGCAGGGCGAGGATGTGGCTGTCGTCGTCTGTCCGGGCCAGGACCAGGGCCTTTCCCTTGTCGGGCAGGCTGTATTTGAGGTCGGTGAACAGGTCGCTGAGCTTTTTGCGGCCCCGAAGGCCGAGGGGGCGGAGCCAGTCTCCCGGACGCGGACTGCGGACCTGCAGCGGGAAGGGCAGGGCCTGGGCATCGACGCTCAGGCAGCCCTCGGGCTGTTTCAGGGGATAAGCCTCCGGTCTGGGGAAGCATTCCACGACAAGGCGCCACGCTCCGGCGCGATACGTTCCCGGACCGGGGATGAGCAGGGAGATGTCCGTTTCCGTTTGCGTAACGGCATCTACCCGAAGGCCGGCCGAAGTGGTGACCGCTTCGAAGCCATCCTGCCGGAAAACCTTGCCGGAGACGGTGCCTTCGCCTTGCAGTACGCCCAGGATGGCGGGGATGCTGTCCGTCCGGAAACCATAGGGCTCCAGCAGCCTGTACAGCAGATAATCCGGCCGGGCGGACGAAAGCAGCATGCGCCCGTCGATAAACAGGGTATCGCCTTCCCGGCGGGACACCTGGGGCTGCACCTCCGAGAACCAGGCGTCCAGCACATCCTGCGCCTGGGCGGCCCGCTGCATGTTCCCGCCCATCGTCCGCAGGTAAGAGGGGTTGATCTCCGCCAGCACGGGAAGGACTTTGTGCCGGAGGAGGTTGCGCCGGTAATCCGTCGAGGCATTGGTCCTGTCTTCCCGGTAGGGAACTTGATGCGACCGGACCCAGTCCTGGATTTGCTCCCGGCTGAAAGTCAGCAGGGGGCGGAGCAGGGGAATGTCCCCATATTCTGGAACGGGCAGCCTGCCGGCGGGGTGCATACCGCCCAGTCCCCGCAGTCCGGTCCCGCGCAATAAATTGAGCAGCAGCGTCTCTACATTGTCTTCGGCATGGTGGGCGACCACGACGGCCCGGTATCCCTGCTCGCGGCAGCAGGCCCCGAACCAGGCGTACCGTAGCTCCCGGGCGGCCATTTCGATGCTGCATCCCCGGGCGGCGGCATGGCCGGCCGTGTCGAAGTCGGCCCGGAGGAAGGGGATTCCGCGTTCGCGGCACCAGGATTCGACCAGGGCGGCGTCCCCGTCGCTCTCAGCTCCCCGCAGGTGGAAATTGCAGTGGGCAATGGCGCAGGGAATGCCGCAGCGCAGCGTGAGGTCCGCCAGGCACATCGAATCCATCCCGCCGCTGACAGCCAAAAGAACTGCTCCCTCACCCTGAGGAAGCAGTTGCTTAAAGATGCTGTCAAATTGCTGAATCACAAGGAATTATTGCTTCTTGGTCGCAATGGTGTAAGTGAAGCCGAACTCCAGGAACTCCTTCCACTGCACACCGTCGTGCCCCAGGTCGGGAATCGTGACGTTCGGGTCGTAGATCATGTTGGTGGACAGGGTCAGCGCGAAGTACTTGGCCAGTTTCCAGAACACCTTGTTGTCCCAGTTGATCCGGTTCTTGGTGAACGGATGGTCCAGGTAGTCGGTGAAGAGGACCAGCTGGGTGGTGTAGCTGAAGTTGTCGTTGACGATCCATTTGGCATCGATCTTCAGCTGGGCACCGAACTGGAACCGGGCGCTCCGGTAGTTGGCGCCGACCGTGTCGTCCAGACCGGCTTCGCGCAGGGCCATACCGTAGGTTTTGCGGAGCTCAGGCACGCTGACGGCGACGATACCGCCGGTCAGCGGGGCGAAGTTGACGGCCAGCCAGTCCCAAGGCGTCCAGTCCACACCGATACCGAGGGTGATGTAGGCCGGGGCGAAGAAGTCGGACTTCAGCACGCGGGCCGCCTTCCATGCGGCCGGTTCGTCGCCGGGGTACTTGGCGAAGGTGGCGTCGTCCGGGGTCTTATAGTCGTAGTTCTTGTGGAACTGGTTCAGGAAGCTGAAGTTGGCGGAATAGTCCAGGTGCTGGACCGGCGTGGCATAGCCCCATTTGCTTTCCAGATACATCCTGTCCTTGGTTTTCTGGACGATGGGCTTGTCTTTGGAATACATGAAACCATAGTCCAGCTGGAGCCGGTTGTTCCATTTCATCTTGTCCTTGGCGTAATTGGCGTTGGCGTCGATGTTGCCCGCCAGGGCCACGGCGTTGTAACCGCCGGCCACCCAGTTCTTCAGGGCCAGCTGGCTGAAATTGATGTTGGTGAGGACGGAATTCGTCCAATAAACCGGCTTGACGGCCTGGGCCTCTTCCTTGGGGGCTTCGGCGATGGCGGCGGCAGCCTGTTCGGCGGCCTGCTGGACGTCGGTCACATCCTGGGCAAAGGCCGGGATGAAGGCCGCGGAAAACGCGAGAATGGTCAATATCTTTTTCATACTGAGAATGTTAAGGGATTAATAAGATATGGCGAAGACGACGCGGCGGCTGGAGGGCTTGCCGGAATAGATATCCTTGCCTTCTTCCTCGCAGACGAAGCTGTCCACCGGAATACAGCGGATGGTCGCCTTGGTCTCGTCTTTGATTTTCTGTTCGGTTTCGGCCGTGCCGTCCCAGTGGCAGAGCAGGAATTTGCCCGTGCCGATCTTGGCCTTGAATTCCTCCCAGTCGTCGCATTTCTCCACATGGGAGGCGCGGAAGGCGAGGGCTTTCTCGTAGATGCCTTTCTGGATGTCGGCGAGCAGAGCCTCGACGGAGTCCACCAGCCCTTCCAGGGCCACGGTGCTCTTGGTCAGGGTGTCGCGACGGGCGACTTCCACCGTCCCGTTCGCCAGGTCGCGCGGACCCATGGCGAAGCGCACGGGCACGCCCTTGAGCTCCCATTCGGCGAATTTGAAACCGGGCCGCAGGGTGTCGCGGTCGTCGATGCGGACGCTGTGTCCCTTGGCTTCGAGGCCGGCCTTGAGCTCCTGCATTTTGGCAATGATGGCGTCATGCTCTTCGGCGGTCTTGAAGATCGGCACCATCACCACCTGGATCGGGGCGAGGGCGGGCGGCAGCACCAGTCCGTTGTCGTCGCCGTGGGCCATGACCAGGGCGCCCATCAGTCGGGTGGATACGCCCCAGGAGGTCGCCCAGACATATTCCAGTTCGCCTTCCTTGTTGGCGAATTTCACGTCGAAGGACTTGGCGAAATTCTGGCCGAGGAAGTGGGAAGTACCGGCCTGAAGGGCCTTTCCGTCCTGCATCATCGCTTCGATCGTCATCGTGTCCAGGGCGCCGGCGAAGCGCTCGTTCGGGCTCTTGTGGCCGACGATGACAGGCAGGGCCAGGCAGTTGCGGGCGAAGTCGGCATAGACATTCACCATGCGCATGGTCTCTTCCTGGGCCTCCTGGGCGGTGGCGTGGGCCGTATGGCCTTCCTGCCAGAGGAATTCAGCCGTGCGCAGGAACAGGCGGGTGCGCATCTCCCAGCGCACGACGTTGGCCCACTGGTTGCACAGGATGGGCAGGTCCCGCCAGGACTTGATCCAGTTCTTGTAGGTGCTCCAGATGATGGTTTCGGAGGTCGGGCGGACAATCAGTTCTTCTTCCAGCCGGGCGGACGGGTCCACGACGACGCCTTTCCCGTCGGGGTCGTTCATCAGGCGGTGATGGGTCACGACGGCGCATTCCTTGGCGAAGCCGGCCACATGTTCAGCCTCGCGGCTGAAGAAGGACTTGGGAATGAACAGCGGGAAATAGGCGTTCTGGACGCCCGTCGCCTTGAACATGTCGTCGAGCGTGCGCTGCATTTTCTCCCAAATTGCGTAACCGTAGGGTTTGATGACCATACATCCCCGGACGGAAGATTGTTCCGCGAGGTCTGCCTTCACCACGAGGTCGTTGTACCACTGCGAGTAGTTTTCCGACCTTTTTGTTATCTGATCTGCCATTTTTATGATTATTGTTTGTTTTTTACCGTATTATTTTTTAACCTTGTACCATGGTTCGGGTCCAATAATTGCAGAGACCGGAACGGATGACCGGGTTTCCGGCCTGCAAATATACGAATTTTTATGTAAAATTATAGGAGATACGGATTATGAAACGGAACATCACACTCATGGCTGCAGCCCTGCTTGCACTGTCCGCGTGCGGTTCATCAGCCCGGCTCGCCTCTTCCGGCCAGCAATTTCAGGACGGAATCTATTATCGGCACACCGCGGCCGAAAACGCACAGATCGTCGCCGCCGACGCGGAGGTGGCGCAACTCGTGGACGAAACCCAAAACGCAGAGATTTATATCGCCAGCGGCCAGCGCGATACCTTGGTCCTCCCGGAAGGGAAGGCGGCGAAAGTTACCTTCAACCAGGATAATTCCACGGTGGTAACCATCTATGATGCAGACCCTTTCATGGGCTATTCCCCGTGGTATCACAGCACCTGGTACACCCCGTATTACAGTTCCTGGTACTGGGGACCTTCCTGGCGTTATTGGCACTATGACCCTTGGTATTACCGCTCCTGGGCATGGGATCCCTGGTATTACCGTTCCTGGGACCCCTGGTATTATGGTTCCTGGGCGTGGGATCCCTGGTACTATGATTCCTGGTACAGCCCCTGGCGCTATGGATACGGCTGGCACGGCTACTATGGCTATTACGGCTATCATGGTTATTACGGCTGGTACGGCCGCCATGGCTGGTACGGCTATGACCGCGGTTACTGGCATGGCTACCATGACGGGCGCCATTCCGGCGACAGGCATTCCCGCGGGGGAAGCGTCTGGGGAACAGGCGGAAGCCGGATGCCCATGGCCACCGGTCTGGGCGGCTATTCCTCTTTCTCGCGCCGCTCGTCTTCTGACAGATTGGCATCCAAGTCTCCTGCGGCAGGCAACTCCGTGCGCCGCGGCACCGGCGTGAACGGGACCAAGTCCGGCCTCACCCGTACCGACAGGACCGCCGGCCAGGTGTCCGCTACGGTCCGCCGGGGCGGAGCGTCCTCCGCTTCCGTCCGTGCCGATGCGACCAGCTCCTCCGTGCGCAGGACAGGCTCCGCCGGCGTTTCCAACGGGGCAGCCTCCAGCGTACGACGCAGCTCCTCGGCCGGCAGCGTGCGCAGCGGTTCCACTTCCGGCAGCGTGCGTAGCGGTTCCTCCTCCGGGAGCGTCCGCAGCAGTGCTTCTTCCGGCAGCGTCCGTCGCAGCACCGGCTCTACTTCCGGCTATCGCAGCAGCGGTTCTTCCGTGCGTCAGTCCTCGTCACGGGCCGCTTCTTCCAGCAATTACCGGGTAGGCGGCGAGTCCTCCGTCCGGCGTTCTTCCGGATCTTCTTCCGGCAGCGTGCGCAGCGGTTCTTCGTCCGGATATCGTAGCAGCGGCTCTTCTTCCGGAAGCTACCGCAGCAACTCTTCCGGCAGTTACCGGAGCAGTTCTTCCAGCAGCTACCGGAGCAGCTCCTCCAGTTCGTCCCGCAGCAGTTCTTCCAGCTACCGCAGCAGCGGTTCCTCTTCCGGACGCAGCAGCGGCGGCTATTCCGGCGGCGGTCATTCCTCCGGTGGCGGACGTTCTTCCGGCGGCAGCCATGGGGTAAGCCACCGTTAGGCTTGATGGCTTTGGAAATACCTGTATGACAGACTGATTCGTATTGCGTTAACGATTTGACTTGCTATGATGAAGAATAAGATATGGATGGCGTGCCTGCTCTTGGGCAGCGTCCTTACGGTCCGGGCTCAAGGCGCCCGGGAGGCCCTTCTGTTCGGCCAGAACAACTATGTGGGAACGGCCCGCAGCGTGGCCATGGGCAATGCTTTCACCGCCCTGGGCGGCGATATCGGCTCCATCGGGATCAACCCGGCCGGTGCGGCGGTCAACAGCTGGTCCCAGATGACCATTACGCCCTCCCTGTCCATCTACGGAGGTTCGACTTCCTATGACGGAGATCCCCGTTATTCGAAGAACCGTACCCGGATGTATCTGCCCAACGTGGGCGCAATCCTGAACTTCAAGACCTACCGGACATCCGGCCTGAAGAACATCAGCTTCGGCTTTGTGATGAACAGTACAGGCCTGTATAACACGGACTTCGCCGCCAGCGGCCGGACGAACCGTTCTTCCTTTACGGGCTATCTGGCCGACGCGGCCACCCGGAAGAACCTGTCCCCCTCGCAGCTGGAAGGTTACAGCGACCTCTGGCCCGCGTCGGCCGCTTATTGCGCCGGCCTGATCTATCCGGCTACCACCGTTGCGGGAGCCCCGTACATCAGCCCGGTCCAGAGCAAGGATCCGAGCGGCGTCTATCCGATGCGCGGTGCCATCGACCAGCAGTATGGCCTGGCCCGTTCCGGCAGCAAGCACGATATGGTCTTCAACCTCGGCTTCAACATCAGCAACCGGGTCTTCTTCGGAGCCAACCTCGGCCTGGTGTCCCTGGAAATGCGCGAGGATGAGTATATGCGCGAGACGGCCGTGAATACTGCCGATTTCCCGGTTTCGCTGGAAGACGACGGCAAGACGATCGATGGGGAATACGCCGGCATGAAGATTTCTTCTACCTACAAGGCCGAAGGTTCCGGCGTATATGGAAAATTCGGCCTGATTGTCGTCCCGGTGGATGGCCTGCGCGTGGGTGCGGCCGTCCAGACCCCGACGGCGTCGCGTATCTCTGAGCTTCGCTATTATGATGCGACGGCCCGGTACAAAGGCGCTTCGGAAGACTGGGATGCAGCCAGCCCGGATTACACATACGACTACGCCCTCAGCATGCCTTGGCGCTATAACTTCGGTCTGGCCCTGACCTTGGGCGACCGGGGGCTGGTCAGCGCGGATTATGAGCTGACCGATTTCAGCAACATGCGTTACAGCGAGCGCCACAGCAACGACGAAGGCACTTTCCAGGAGTCCAACGATGAGATCCAGGAGTGCCTGGGCATGACGCATTACCTGCGTCTGGGTGCGGAATACAAGCCGCTCTCGACCGTGGCCCTGCGTGCCGGATACAACCTGTCCACCAATCCGGCCTTCAAGGCGGACGGCGCACAGGCCTACTGGCATGCCGCGTCCCTGGGACTGGGCTACAGCTCCAGCGGCTCCTTCTTCTGCGACTTCGCCCTGCGCTGCAAAATCAATCCGACGGAGTGGCACTACCCGTATCCGACCTATATCAGCGGGCAGGACTCCCCGGAGATTTCCCTGCGCTCCCGCCTGTGGGATGCCGTGCTGACCCTCGGCTTCCGCTTCTGATAGAAGGAATTTCCCCGAATAACACCATATGGACAAAACACTGAAACTGAACCCGAATGCCGTCGTGGCGTGGCTGGGAAAGAAGCCGCAGGATTTCACCCGGGAGGATATGCTCCGCTATATCCAGGAGAACGGCATCCGCATGATTGATTTTATGTATCCGGCCGAAGACGGACGGATCAAGACCTTGAATTTTACGGTGAACAGTCTGGCCTATGCCGAGACCATCCTTTCTGAAGGGGAACGGGTCGATGGCTCCAGCCTGTTCCCTTCTTTTATCGAGGCCGGCAACAGCGACCTGTACGTGATTCCGCGGTATAGGACGGCTTTTGTGGACCCTTTTGTGGAAATCCCGACGCTGTGCTTCCTGTGCTCTTTCTTCGACAAGGACGGAAAGCCCTTCGACTGCGCGCCCTATCAGACGCTGATGCGGGCAGGAAAGGCTTTCGAGGCCTCTACCGGCATGACCTTCGAGGCAATGGGTGAGCTGGAGTACTATGTCATTACGGATGAGGACGAGCTCTTCCCGGCTACGGACCAGCGGGGCTATCACGAATCGGAGCCTTTTGCGAAACTGAACGATTTCCGCCGCGAATGCATGGACCATGTCGCCCAGGCCGGCGGGCAGATCAAATACGGCCACAGCGAAGTCGGCAATTTTACCCTGGACGGACGGATCTATGAGCAGAATGAAATCGAATTCCTGCCGAATCCGATCGATACGGCGGCCGACCAGCTGCTGATCGCCAAATGGGTGATCCGCAATCTGGCCTACAAGTACGGGCTGGACGTGACTTTCGCCCCGAAGATCATCGTGGGCGAGGCCGGCTCCGGCATGCACATCCACATGCGCCTGATGAAGGACGGGGTGAACTGTACCCTCGGGCCGGACGGGAAGCTCTCCAAGGAGGCCCGCCGCGCCATCGCCGGGCTGATGTGCCTGGCTCCGGCTATCACGGCCTTCGGCAACAAGAATCCGACCTCCTATTTCCGCCTGGTGCCCCATCAGGAGGCCCCTACGAATGTCTGCTGGGGCGACTGCAACCGCTCCGCCCTGGTGCGTGTCCCGCTGGGCTGGTCCACAGGCACGGACATGTGCTCGCTGGCCAATCCGCAGGAGCCTGCCCGGGTGCTGGATACGACGGGGAAGCAGACCTTCGAGATGCGTTCCCCGGACTGCTCTGCGGATATCTACCAGCTGATGGCCGGTCTGTGCGTGGCCGCCCGCTATGGGTTGGAACTCCCGGAGGAGGAGGCGCTGCGCATCGCCGACGAAAAGTATGTCGATATGGATATCCACAAGGCCGAGGCGGCCGAGAAGCTGGCGAGTCTGGATTCCCTGCCGACGTGTTGCGCGGAATCGGCTGACTGCCTGGAGCGGATGCGTGGCATTTTCGAAGCCCGGGATGTGTTCCGTCCCCGGATGATTGACGGTATCGTGTCGTCGCTGCGGGCCTACCAGGACGGCGACCTCCACCAAAAGGCCAAAGAAGATAAAGAGCTGATGCGCAAGCTGGTAGATAAGTATTTCTACTGCGGTTAAGAGCTCTTTCATAAATAGAGGGGATGACCAAAGTTTTCATTTTGGTCATCCCCCTGCTGGCTACGTCCAAGGGAATAGGCAATATAACCCTCTTTATCTGCGGGCCTGGAAGAACTGGAGCATCAGCGAGGAGCATGCTTCCGCCAGGACCCCTGTCGTGACTTCGGTGCGGGGGTGCAGCAGGGAGGGAGAGAAGAGGGAACAGCCCCGTTTGGGGTCCGCGGCGCCATAGACGATGCGGCCGGTCTGGGCCCAGTTCAAGGCACCGGCGCACATCGGACAAGGCTCCACCGTAACGTATAAGGTGCAGTCGTTGAGGTATTTACCACCCAGGGCTTCCGTCGCCGCGGTGATGGCGATCATTTCGGCATGCGCCGTCGGGTCATGCAGGGTCTCGGTGAGATTGTGCCCCTTGGCGATGATGCGGCCGCGCCAGACGACGACGGCTCCGATGGGAATTTCCTGGGCGTCAAAGGCCGCCTGCGCCTCGCGCAGGGCCTCCTGCATAAATCGTTCATCTTGTTCCATGCCGTAAAGTTATGGATATTTTTTAGATTTTTATCCTTGTGCCTTGTATTGGCACAAGGAAGGATTATCTTTGCGCTCATCGGAAAAAAGTAGTAACTTGCAAAACGAAACCGTAACCGGAATGACAGCTATGATACCTTTCTTGCAACAAGTGGCCGCGCACTGGTACGCCGCCGGGCAGATCGACGGGACCTGCTTCGTGTTCCCGAACCGCCGTTCCCTGGTCTTCTTCCGGAAGTACCTCTGTGGCTGCGTGGCACAGGACAACGCTTCCCGCCCGCCGCAGGAGAGGCGGCCGTTGCTGTTGCCGGATATGCTGACCATCAACGACTTCTTCTACCGGATCGCCGATGCCGACATATCCGACCGGGTGACCTTGCTGCTGGAGCTCTATGACAGTTACAAGACCCTGAACCCGAAGGCGGAGCCCCTGGACGATTTCATTTTCTGGGGGGATGTCATCCTGAACGATTTCTCGGATGTGGACAAATACCTGGTGGACCCGCACCAGCTCTTCACCAATGTCGGGGAGTTCCGGGCCATGCAGGACAACTATTCCTATCTGACGGAGGCCCAGCGGGCCGCCATCGTGCAGTTCGTCTCGCATTTCCGCGACGGGGGCAAGCT
>JAFUWX010000040.1 GCA_017471025.1 Bacteroidales bacterium | reverse complement strand
CTGGTCCGAACCCTATTTCGATACGGGCGGCGGGTAAGTGCTCATGACGACCTTCTCCAAGCCGGAGACGGACAAGAAGGGCCGCGTGGCCTGTGTCCTGACCGCAGACATGTCGCTGGACTGGCTGACCGAAATGGTGGGCAACGTCAAGGTTTATCCCCGGGCTTACAGCATGATGCTGAGCCGCCTGGGCCAGATTATGGTCTGCCCCGCGGAATCCCTGGTCATGCGCAAGAGCGTCAGCGAGGTGACCACCGGACTGGAAGATTCCGTGACCATCCAGAGCGTCGCCCAGTCCATGATCGCCGGTGAGCACGGGAAACGCACCGTCCTGCAGGGCGGCGAAAAGAACTATGTGTTCTACGCCCCGGTGGAGCGGGCTGGATGGTCGATGTCCATCGTCATTCCCTACGATGAGATTTACGGCAATATCAAGAGACTGGGCCTGATGGTGGGCATCCTGCAGCTGATCGGCCTGCTGATGCTGATCCTGATCATCCGTTCCACCGCCGTAGGCCAGGCCCGCCTGGAGGCACTTTCCGAGCGGAAAGAAAAAATCGAGCGGGAACTGCAGGTGGCCCGGGACATCCAGATGTCCATGCTGCCGAAGATTTTCCCGCCCTATCCGGACCGGAACGACCTGGATATGTTCGGCACCATCGTCCCCGCCAAAGAGGTGGGCGGCGACCTGTACGACTTCTTTATCCGGGACGAGCGGCTGTTCTTCTGCGTGGGCGATGTCAGCGGCAAGGGTGTGCCCGCCTCGCTGGTCATGGCGATGACGCGAAGCCTCTTCCGGACGGTTTCCGCCCATGAAATCAGTCCCCAGCGTATCGTGACGGCCATGAACGACCTCATGTCCGATACGAATGAAAACAACATGTTCGTCACCCTGTTCGTCGGCGTACTCGACCTGCCCAGCGGCCATCTGCGGTATTGCAATGCCGGTCACGACGCCCCGCTGCTCATCAGCGGAGAAGGCGTCCGGGCGCTCCCTGTGAAGGCCAATATCGCCCTGGGCGTGGCGAGCGGCATGATCTATCACGAGCAGGACGACAAGATCGAGTCCGGGGAGAGCATCTTCCTCTATACCGACGGCCTTACCGAGGCGGAGGATGAAAAGCATCGGCTCTATGGCGACAAACGTTTCCTGCAGGTATGCCAGGGGACGGCGGCGCTTTCGGCGCATGATATCCTGTGGAAAGTCCGGGACGACGTGGCCAAGCATGTGGGCAAAGCGGCCCAGAGTGATGATTTAACTATGCTGGTTATCAAATATATGAATACGAATCAAAGCATCCGTGCCGAAAGGCATCTGATCCTGCACAACGACATTCAGCAGATTCCGCAGCTGGCCGATTTCATCGGGCGGATCACGGCGGAAAGCGGGATTGACCAGTCTTTGTCCCTGAGCCTGAACCTCGCGCTCGAAGAGGCTGTCACGAATGTGATCCTGTATGCCTATCCGGAAGGGGCGGACGGTCTGGTGGACATCGAGGCCATCATCCGCGACACGCAGCTGGACTTCATCGTCAGCGACAGCGGCAAGCCCTTCGATCCGACCCAGGTCCAGGAAGCGGACGTTACCCTCGGCGTAGATGACCGGCCCATCGGCGGCCTGGGCGTCTTCCTGGTGCGAAGCATCATGGATTCCGTCTCCTATGAGCGGAAGGACGGGAAGAACGTGCTGTATATGACGAAGAAGCTGTAGCTTCCAACCGGTTGTAATAGAATGATTGAAGAATAATAATATTTAAAGATATGGACGTAAAGATTCAAGAACAGGATTCTGTGATGACGGCCAGCCTCATCGGCCGTCTGGACACGGCTGCCGCCATTGAAGTGACCAAGGCCCTGCAGCCCATGATGGACAACGCCGGCAAGACGCTGGTGATGGATTGCTCGGAGATGAGCTATATCAGCAGCTCCGGCCTCCGCATTTTCCTGACCCTGCGCAAGGCGGCCGCGGCTGCCGGCGGAAAAGTCATCGTGCGGGGCATGAACCCGGATATCCGGCAGATTTTCATGATGACCGGCTTCCTGAACCTCTTCGAGGTCGAGTAGGTATCCTGCATAGAAAAGGAGGTTGACTCAAAAGTTGACCTCTTTTTTTGTAGGGAGGGGTATGGGATGCCTGCACGGCCCAGCTCAGCAGCAGGCACGTCAGCAAGGTGATGATTCTGTCCAGTCTCATATCAGCGAGGCATATGTTGGAATTCCATTGGCGTAATAGGTACAAAGATAAGGTAATTCGCGGAAATGGCAAACAATTTGGCGCCGCGTCCAGCCTGCGGTTTGCAAGACCGGGATAATCTTCGTATCTTTGGATATCGCGGCTTGCCGCGCGTATCATAACCCTTGCCTTATGCGTCTTGCCCTGAACAGGATGATTCTGCTGGCCGGAGCCCTTCTGGCCTTGTCCGCATGCCGGCCCCTTCCCCAGGTGGAACAGGACCCCATGGTCCTGAAATACGACCGCCCTGCCGCCTTCTTCGAGGAAGCCCTTCCCCTGGGGAACGGCCGGCTCGGCGCCTGTGTCTATGGCGGTGTGGCCACGGACCGCTTTTCCCTCAATGACATTACCCTGTGGACCGGGGAGCCCGACAGGCTGGGGGCGCATCCGGATATCGCGGCGGGCATCGGCGCCCGGGCGGCCGCGACCGTCCCGCTGGTCCGCGAGGCCCTGGAAGCGGAGAATTATCCCCGGGCGGACAGCCTTCAGATGCGGATCCAAGGCCATTCTTCGGAGATTTACCAGCCCCTGGGCAGCCTGACCATCCGCTATGACCTGCCCGATTCCGCGGTGACGGCTTACCGCCGGACGCTCGACCTGGACCAGGCCATCGCCCGGACGGAGGTCCGCTCCGGCGGCATGTCCCGCCAGACCGAAGCTTTCCTGTCCGCCCCGGATTCCGTCCTCGTCGTCCGCATCACGGCCGATACCCCCTTCTCGGCGACCCTTTCCCTGTCCTGCCCGCTTCCGACGGCCTCGGTGACGGCCGCGGGGCAGACCCTTTCGCAGGAAGGCTATGCCGCCTGGCATGCCTATCCCGACAGCTATCCCGACGCCCGGGGCAAGTGGCTGTATGATCCCGGCCGGGGCATCCATTTCCGGACCCTGCTGGGCGCCGTCTCGCCGGACGGCTCCGTGCATGCGGCAGGGGAATCGCTGCGCGTGGAAGGGGCGACCCGCCTGACCCTCTATCTGGTGAACGCGACTTCTTTCAACGGCTTTGACAAAGACCCGGTCCGGGAAGGGAAGGATTACCGGACGCTGTCGCGCAGCAACCTGGACCGTTGCCTGGCCAAGGGCGCGGAGCGTATCCTGGAGGACCATCTTCGGGACTATACCGCCCTGTTCAGCCGGGTCCGGCTGCATCTGGGCACGACCCCGCCGGAAATTCTGGCCCTGCCGACGGATGAGCAGCTGCGACGCTACACCGACCTGGGCGAGTCCAACCCTGCGCTGGAAGCCCTGTACTATCAATATGGCCGTTACCTGCTGATTGCCTCGTCCCGGACGGAAGGCGTCCCCGCCAACCTGCAGGGCCTCTGGAATGAACGCCTGTACCAGCCGTGGGGCGCGAAATATACCGTAAACATCAATCTGGAAGAGAATTACTGGCCGGCGGAAGCGGCGGCCCTGCCCGAGGCGCATACCCCGCTGCTCACTTTCCTGGAACGGCTGAGCCGCACCGGCGCCGATACGGCCGAGCGGTATTACGACATCGGCCGGGGATGGGCCTGCGGGCACAATTCCGATATCTGGGCGATGAGCTGCCCGGTCGGCTTGGAGGCTGGCCATCCGTCCTGGGCCAACTGGAACATGGGCGGCGCCTGGCTCAGTACCGACATCTGGGAACGCTATCTCTATACCCAGGACAGGACGGAACTCCGGCGGCTCTATCCGGTGCTGCAGGGGG
>JAFUWX010000039.1 GCA_017471025.1 Bacteroidales bacterium | reverse complement strand
CTTCTTTTGGTCTCTGACCTCAAAGATATCAATTTTTCCTTGTTTGTACGAACTCGCCAGTTCGCGAATCTTCTTTTCGCTGTATCCATAACGGCGACTGAGACGCTCAATCGGCACTCCGCTGAAGTACTCGCGGAGCATTTTGCTCGTTCCTCTCATCTGCAACCTGTAACGTTGGCTTTCTGATGTCATAAGTTTACTTTTTTTTGGTAAACTTTTTTTAGGACGGGACAAATGGAATGACCATGAAACGCCTGATTATCTTTTTATTCGCCATGACGATGGCCTTTACCGCCCCTGCGCAGCAGCGGGATACGCTCCGGATCCTCGCAGTCGGCAACAGTTTCTCGGAGGATGCCGTCGAGCAATATCTCTGGGAACTTTTCGATGCCGCCGGCATTCCCGTCATCATCGGCAACCTGTATATCGGCGGATGCACCCTGGAGCGGCATTTCCAGAATTCCGTGACGGATAAGAACATCTATTCCTACCGGAAGGTGAAGGACGGTGTCAAGACGACCCGGCAGCCGGTCACGCTCTCCGAAGGCCTGGCCGACGAGCCCTGGGATTACGTCAGTTTCCAGCAGGCCAGCGGCTATTCGGGGGAGCATGAGACCTTCGAACCGTATCTGCGTGCGCTCCGGGCCTATGTCCGGCGCCGTGTGCCGGCCGATGCCCGCTTTATGTGGCACCAGACCTGGGCCTATTCCGCCGATGCCGCCCATCCCAATTTCCCGCGTTACGGGCGTGACCAGCGCAAGATGTATCAGGCCATCGTGGATGCCTCCCGTGCCGTGATGAAAGAGCACAGATTCCCCGTCCTCATCCCTTCCGGGACCGCCATCCAGAATGGCCGGACCAGCAGGCTGGGCGATACCTTCAATGCCGACGGCTATCACCTGGAGCGGACCTATGGCCGTTATACGGCCGCCTGCACCTGGTTCGAGGCCATTTCGGGACAGGATGTCACCGCCAATCCCTATCATCCGTCCTCGCTCTTGCCGGAAACGGCCCTGATTTGCCGGAAGGCCGCCCACGCCGCCGTCCGCAAACCTTGGCGGCAGACGACACTGGGGAAATAGATTTACAGCGTAACGACCCCGATGCCGGGCCTGTCAGGGAGGGTGATCATGCCCTCCACTACCTTCATGCCCTCGAACGGGTCGTTGGAAATCAGCAGGTTACCGTCAAGGTCGGCGAAGTCGGCCAGCGGTGAGAGCTGCGCGGCCGCCGATACGGCGCAGGACGTCTCCGTCATGCAGCCGAGCATTACCCGCATACCTTCTGCCCGGGCGTAGGAGGCCATCTTCCAGGCTTCGCGCATGCCGGTACATTTCATCAGCTTGATGTTCACGCCGTGATAGATGCCTTTGAGCGCCGGCAGGTCGGCGAGGCGTTGGACGGCCTCGTCCGCAAAGACCGGAATCGGCGAGCGTTCGGTGATCCAGGCGTTGTCGTCCACCCTTTCCTTGGCCATGGGCTGTTCCACCATCTGGACGCCCTGCTCATGCAGCCAGAAGATCTCATCCAGGGCCTTCTGCCTGTCTTTCCACCCTTGGTTGGCATCCACCACGAGGGGCAGCTGCGTGATTTCCCGGATGGTGCGGATCATCTCCTCGTCGTTGTCGAGTCCTACCTTGACTTTCAGGACTTTATAGAGGCCTTCGCATTCGCGGGTCTTCTCCCGTACGACCTCCGGCGTGTCGATGCCGATGGTGAAACTGGTCGCCGAACACTTGGCCGGGTCCAGTCCCCAGATGCGGTACCACGGCGCGCCGAGCAGTTTGCCGACCAGGTCATGCAAAGCGATGTCTATGGCCGCTTTGGCGGCGCTGTCGCCGCTGGACAGGGAATCCACCCACGCCAGGATGTCCTCCAGCATGAAGGGGTCGGGGAAGCGTCCGAGGTCCACTTTGGACAAGAAGGCGGTCACGCTCGCTACGCTCTGGCCCAGATACGGCGGCATGGAGGCCTCTCCATATCCTTTCACCCCGTCGTAGTCGATTTCGACCAGCACGCCCGGGGTGGTCTTCCGCGAATATGACGCCACGGTGAACGTGTGCCGCAGTTGCAATTCGTAGGGCCGGAAGGAAAGTTTCATCCTGGCCTTTCCGGGGATGAAACCAGCGGCTTTGTCAGCGGCATCGCCACCTTTTCCCTTGCAGCCGGGCAGCCCGACCGCCGCACCTGCGGTGACTACCGCGGCCGTTTTTAAAAAATCTCGACGTTTCATAAAAAAGAGGCAAGTAATTTTTTTTAGAATGACTTACATATCCGCCGGAAAAACGACACCGCCCTGGCGGCGGATTTCGTCCATGACCTCAAGCACATCGACGCTGCGGTCCGGGGTGTTGACGCGGCTTTCCCGGCCTTCCTGGACACAGGTGATAAACTCCTGGAATTCATAGAAATACTCGTCCGCCTCATCGGGGATGGTGACATCGGTCGGCACCGGGTCCTTGCCGCGGCCGGAGGAGGGGGCGCCATGCGGGATGAAGCCGACATGGCGGCAGATGTGGAGCTTGTCCAGCAGCAGGTTGCCGCCTTCGCCGCTCAGTTCGGTCGGCGCGAAGGCATCGGCGATCTTGGACCAGCTCGCCGTCGCATTGAGGCCGGGATAGACGCACTCCACGGAACCCTGCAGGTCCGTAACGGCGAATCGTTCCCGTCCCGGGATGCGGTAGGTGACCAGGTGGGCGCGTACCTCCTGCGGCTTGCCCAGCAGCGCGACCATGGGCCAGAGGGTGTAGATGCCGATGTCCATGAGCGAGCCGCCCCCGCACAGCGGGTCGAAGGAGGCGGCGACCGTACCCTGTTTCAGGGCGTCGTATTTGGAGGAATATTGGCAGAAAGAGGCGGCGTAACGGCGCAGGGGAGCGATGTCGGACACGCGGGCGCATACGCCCAGCCAGTTGGGGCTGAGGGTCGATATCATGGCTTCCATCAGCACTTTGCCGGCTTTCCGGGCCGCCGAGACCATCTCCCTGCCTTGGGCGGCGTTCAGGGCCAGGGGCTTCTCGCAAAGGACATGTTTACCGGCGGCGAGGCAGTCCAGCGTGATGGGCGCATGGGTATGGTTCGGCGTACCGATATAGACGGCGTCGATCTCCGGGTCGGCGAGCAGGTCCTCCAGGCGGCCGTATGCCTTCGGAATGGCATGGCTGGCCGCAAAGGCTTGGGCCTTATCCAGGCTGCGCGAACAGATGGCGGCGGCTTCGAAACGGGGGTCCTGCCGGGCGCCACGCAGCACCCAGTCCGTGATGCGTCCGGTCCCGACCAGGCCGAAACGGACGCGGCCTTTTTGCTGTTTCTTCATCATTTGGCGTGGATGGCTTCGTTGTCGTTTTTGCGAATATAGCGATTTTATCTATCGGATGGATATGGTATTTCGCTGAAAAATCAGTACTTTCGCATAATCTTAGTCAGAAACGATATGAAAAAAGCATTTTTGTGGATTATCGGCATCGTCGCCGTGCTTTGCCTCGCGGTGTTTTGTGTCTGGGGCGGAGAGCTCCGTTCTCTGGCAACCGTGGAAAAGGTGGGTGACAACCCTTACCTGTACCAGATGGAATATAAGGCGGCTTACGACCTGGACGACCTCATTTCCAAGGGCGTAGATACCAATGCGGAGCTGCTGCAATATGTCGTGGGGCGTATTGGCAAAGGCCTGCCTATCAGCATGAAAAGCTCGCAGGTGGCCGACGAGAACGGCGAGATGGACACGTTCAACTGCACCAGTTTCCAGGCCGCCAAGGCGGACGGGGAGGGCTATTGGTTCGGCCGCAATTACGATTATTTCAAGAATCCTACCCTCGTGACCCTTTCCCGCCCCAAGAAGGGATATGCCTCCATCGCCGTCAGCGACATGTCGCATTTCGGATACGGGCTGGACAAGCTGCCGGATTCCTTCGTCCGGAAGGTCAATTGCCTGGCATCTATCTATGCCCCCGTCGATGGAATCAATGAGGAAGGGCTCTGCACCTCGATCATGGCCCTTCCGAAACAGGCCTCGCAGCAGGATACGGACCGTCCCGACGTGGGGACCACGGTGATTATGCGCCTGTGGCTGGACCGTTGCGCCACGGTGGAGGAAGCGCTGGAGCTGCTGGAGACGGTGGACGTGCGTCATGACGCCGCCGTCGGTTCGGGATATCACTACATGGTGGCGGATGCCGACGGCAATGCCGCCGTGGTGGAATTCGACAAGGAAAACGGGTGGAAAACCCTGATTGTCAGGAAGGATGAGGATGCCAACCACATGCTGGTCACCAATCATCTGCTCTCCCCGCAGTACTACACGACCGAACCGGACCCCGCCGTGGGCAATCCCCACAGCAAGAGCTGGTGGCGCTATGAGACCGCCGGAGCATACCTGGCCGAAAGGGACGGGACCCTCACCTTCGAGCAGGCCCAGGAATGCCTCGCCCAGGTCCACTGGAAGGACCTCGTCTGGGACAACGGTACTGTGGAAGACACCCAGTTCAGCAATGTGTATGACCAGGAGGACCCGTCGCTGAGTCTGCGCAACTGGAACGACTACGGCACCACGGTCCGCTTCGAGCTGTAAGATAGGGATCGATCATCTAGCCTGTCCTGTAGCCGGCCAAGGGCCCGGCTTAGACATTCAGATACACCTCGTCGATCAGTGCCTCCGATTCGTTGGAGAAGGTCAGGACAAGCCCGTCCGCGAGGATGGGCTCAAACGTGATGAGTACCCCGTCCACCCAGGCGTCGTGGCGGTTCGCTCCGGGCGCGGAGATGAGCTTGACGGCGACAAGGTCGCCGGAGGGCGTATAGACACAGACTCTTTCGGGAGGCAGAATCCCGCCCTTCGCATAATCCAGGAAACGCACGAATACATTCTGAACCTTTTGTCCTTCAGGTATTTGCAGATGGATGGAATGCTTGCCGGCGGGATATTTCACCCAGGTCAGCGAATCCGGCTCCTGCTCGCCCACGATATTGTCGGTAAGGCGCGGATCGTCCGGACAGGAGGCCGATACGCCGCCCCGAAGCACCCCGCGAAGGGAACGCTCCAGGGTCTTCCAGTAAGCGTCTCCGCTTTTCCAAGCCATATAGTCATGGAAAGCCCTCACCGACTCCACCGGCTGCCCGATCTGGAAGGTCGAGGCGGGATCTTCTATGATGCCGGCGAAAGCGAAGGAGATGATTTTCGATACCCCTCCGTCCGTGGCGGCGGCCTGTTGGGCGAGCAGGCGGGAATAGGCCGCAGGGATGAGTGCGGAGAAGTGGCTGTTGGTCTCGCGTGTCCAGGTGAAGGTCTCGCAGTTGGCCCACATCTCGATGCCGGAGCCCTCGTGGACGGCGCGGAGTTTCTTCCAATTCTCCTTCACCCGACGAAGCGGGAAGGTCTCGCGTACGCAGCCGACTTCATCTTGGTAGGCAATGATATCCACCTTCAGGGAACGGATATTTTCCGCGAAATCGCTTCGTGAGAAATCAGCGCCGAACATGCCGTAGGGCGAGATCATCGTTTTCTTGCCGGGGGTAAGGGCGTGGGCACGTTCCACCAGGGTGTTTACGGCCGCAACGGCGGTTTTGGGGAACACGGGGATGATGCAGTCCTCGACCGGAAGATACCACCCGAAAAAGGCGGGGTGATTCCCATAAACGCCGGTGAGCTCTTCCATGATCTGCTGCTGACGTTTCTGCACCCAGGGGTCGCGGAGGTCTTCGAACTGGTCCTTGGCCCAGCCGGTGCTCAGGAACACCTTGATCCCGCAGCGGGCCGCTTCGTCCATGATGGCCGAGACCGGGCTTTCCTCTCCCGTAAAAGCGGGAGGCATAAGTTGCGACGGGTAGAAAGCTTTGCCGTCATTGGAGACCTGCAGGAGGACGAGATATTCCATCCCCATACCCTTCCATTCGCGCACCTTGGCGTGCCACAAGGCCGCCTGGGTGTAGTCAAAGTCGCGGGGATTGGTATAATCGTTTCGCCCGTCCTGCCACACCAGGTTCACCCAGGTGCCGGTAATCGGCAGCACCGCGGTGTCTTCTCCCCTGGAGCAGGATATGGCCAACAGGGAGAGAAGGATCAGTATTCTTTTCATAACAACGGTAATATGTAACATAGATCATCAGTGCGTAGCAATCAGGCTTTCGAGATAAGCGTTGATGGCGGAGATGCCTTCGGTATGGCGGCGGGAGGGCCAGGCGTTGGACCCGCCGGAATAGATGCCGTCCGTGGTGTAGCCGATGGCTATGTGCCAGGAATAGCCGTCGAGGACCTCGAAAGGCGGGTCATAATGGTCGCGCAGGCGGTAGAGACGGTACTTCTTGACGATACCGTCTATCTTGCCCAGTACGTCTTCCTCCAAGGCGACGGCGTGTATCTGGCCATCGTTTTTGGACCAGTTGAGGGTCTGCGCACCGGAAGACCCCTGCACAACCTGGTAGCTGACAACGGGATAAGCCATGCAATTGTTGTAGGAATACTCATACGAACGGATGGGCCCGCCGGGCTTTTTCGCGGCGCAGCAGGAGAGTGACAGCAGCATGACGAGAATCAATAAAGGTTTGTTCATAGGCAAGGACGTAAACGATTGTCCTTGACAAAAGTAACCAATTTTTGGCAGAATACAAAGTTCTTCCAAATAACGCATATGACGTGCAAAGATATATATTTAGTTCCGTTTCTTGCCTTGATTGACTATATTTGCATTCAAAACATGGCATTTTTATGAAGATTTCCTTCGGTTTTCTGGCGGCAGGCCTGCTTGTCTGCTGCACGCCTTCGCAGCAGACCGTCCCCGGCCCGTCGGAGGAGAATATAGATCCGGGCAATGATGACAAGCCCCGGGGCGATTTGGTACAAATACTTGATTCTAAGGGGAATACATTATGCAAGGTGGATGCTGGTGCATCATGCACCGCCACCGATGCCGGTATATTATATGGCATATTCACCCCCGGTGAAAACCAGTCTACCGCCCCTGCCGCCTATCGCCTGCTTTCTCCTGAAACAAATGAGTCCATGGCAGGAACGGACATCGACAATCAGGGTTATGAACCGGTCTTCGCTCGCACAGAACTTGGAAGCAATGCCTACACCCTCAACCTCATCGGTAACCCGATGGACAATGCCCGGGACGACCTCATGCTGTATGGTTTTTCATCGGATGCCGTAACGGAGACACGCATATCTTCCTGCGGCTTCCCATATGCCGCGATGACACGGTCCGGAGACAAGTTGCTGATAATGAACCATGAAATGAGCAGACCACACTGCGACAAGGTCTATTCTTACGACCAGAAGCAGCTGAAGGAAATACTGTCTTTCCCCGAAGGCGACAAATCCGAATCCCTCCGCAGCATCTACGGCACGGAAGACGGCTTCTACCTGCTCCGCCTCCATATAGACGGTTCCTCCGCCGAGCTGTTCGCCGACAGATACGACTCCGACTGCAACATCCTATCTTCCAAGTCTTTAAGCAGCCTTATCACAAGCGCTGCCCTGAACGAAGGTCTCACCGGAGAAGATGCCCTCGCCCAGGTCGGGATGCATGTGGCCGGCTTTCGCGTGGTGGACGACAGGTATCTTTTCTATGAAAACTTCAGCATGACACGCGTGATAATCGACCTTGAACAAGACAAGGTCCTCTTCTCCGGCAACGACCTGTACCAGATGTCCACAGGCAGCGGCAGGCCCCTGTTCTACAAGCTCCAGTTCTCGGAATCGGATGGCCTGGATATAGTCGGTATCAAGGACGGCGCCGTCGAGCACATATCTTCCGTCCCGGCTGCATATCCCTCCTCCTCAGGCCTGCTGCTGCAAGGCATCTCCACCAGTCCGTGCGGAAACTGCCTCTACCGCTTCTCCACCCCAACTTTCACTACCAGTTATGTCTGGGTAAGGGCTGGAAATTAAGATCTATGGCACTACGGTCCTGTTGCGCTTTCGGGGCACCCCAATTGATTGTTTTATTCTGACGTGGCGCTGGAAGGTTGGGGATGTCACAGAAAAACACTATCTTAGCGGTGCCAATTTATTGAAATTTAGACTTATGAAAAGATTGTTCGCACGATTACTTGCAGGCCTCTTGATGCTGCTGGCGTGTACTCCGGAGAATACTCCAAACAACGGTGGTGGCAACACCCAGCCCACGGTGGTTGAACTTACCGGTATTGCCCTCACGGAGCATGAAATCACCCTTGAGAAGGGCGAAAAAAAGGTTTTGGAGGTTGCGTTCACCCCCGAGAACGCAACCAATAAACAACTTTCTTGGTGGAGTTTCGATCCCAATATCGTAACTGTCTCGGACGGTACTGTCGTTGGTGTTGCTCCCGGAACCGGTGAAATCTCAGTCAAGTCCGGCAGTCTTACCGACTATTGTCAGGTAACGGTAGTTATCTCTGCCGCATCCGTGAGTCTGGACCAGACATCGTTGACATTGGCTCCCGGCAAGACGGCGACCCTCAAGGCAACGGTATTGCCCGAAGATTCAACGGATGAGGTTGAGTGGTCCTCTTCGGACGAGACCGTTGCTACAGTAGATGACGGCAAAGTGACCGCAGATGAAGAAGGGGAGACTACGATTACGGCAAAGGCCGGAGACAAAACAGCCACATGCCGTGTGAAGGTGGAATTCAAGATGGTGGCTGTCGATTTGGGCCTGCCTAGCGGATTGAAGTGGGCAGAATGTAATCTTGGTGCAAAAAAGCCTGAGCATTACGGCGATTACTATGCGTGGGGTGATGTTGAACCTTATTACAGCAGCCTGGACCCGCTCATATGGAAAGAGGGAAAGACAGGATATGATTGGGCATCCTATACGTGGTGCAACGGCGCTTTTAATAAGCTTACGAAGTATTGTCCGAAAGACAAAGCATCTTCCTGGGATGCCGAGGGTTCCCCGGATGGGAATATTATCCTTCAGCCTGAGGACGATGCTGCACATGTGATAGCCGGCGGCAATTGGCGGATGCCTACCGATGAAAACTGGACAGAGCTTAGAACAGAGTGTACATGGAGATGGACAACACAGAACGGAGTCAATGGTAGATTAGTTGCGGGCAAGAACGGCAACAGTATTTTCCTTCCCGCCGCTGGCTACTGGTACGATACCGTTTTCGGAAATGAGGGTTCCTTCGGCTGCTACTGGTCTTCTTCCCTCAACGCGGTTAACCCGTACCTCGCGATGCAGGTGTACTTCTATTCCGAAGGTGTGGACAGTGATGACGTGTTCCGTTATTACGGGCAACCTATCCGTCCCGTCATAGAATAATCCATAATACCAAAATAATTACAGGGCCCTTGGTTAAAACACCTTGGGCTCTTTCCTGGTGCTCCCCTTCCACCGCAGAGCCGATGGATTACCCCTGGGCGGACGAGGACTATGCCTCAACTGGCATCGCCGATGGCGTCTCCTTCTTCCCGGTGGATGCCCTCCGCAAGGACCCCTCCCTGTGGGAGGTGTTCCGTAAGGCCATCACCGACAGCAAAGAGCCCTGATTACCAGATGACGGCCCGGCGCTTCGGGGAGAAGTTCCATATTATCTTTTTCCCTACTGAAAAGCAACATTTTCTTCTGTTCTTCCGTCGCAAGTATCACGGGAGGAGAAGTCTATAGAAACATATCTATCAGTTAGTGGCTTCCTCTCAAGATGTCCACCATCTCGGCCGGAGTGACCACAAGAGGATTCTTTGGGAAGTGCTTCATATTACCTGTAACCAGATATGCATATTCCTTACTCATTTTGACTTCATAAAAAACGACATCCTTCGGGTCTGGGAAGACCTCTCCTTTAACCTCAGTCCTTTCAAGATTCAATCCATATTGGAGAAAGGCATTAATGGCATCTTCGATATCAGCCGGATCCAGATGGAACTTCTCCCGCGATAGGACATCACGGTACTCACTAATAATCTCGTCATTGAACAAAGGAGTTATTGTTCCTGCAAATACATTTGCCAGAACAGTCAGGGGATGAGACTCCTTCTTCGTTGCAATCAAAGCGGACACGAGCACATTTGTGTCGATGACCGCATAAAGACTATTTGCCATTCCTTACAGCCGCTATCTCCTCATTAATCTCATCCAGGGACATATCTCCAGCGCCGGAAGCCAAGGCTGCCGCTCTCATCCTCTCGAATGCTGCCCAGCCCTTCTGACGGATTTCCTCTTCCGATTCAGCCTTGATCTCAAATGGAATCCGCCGTTCCCTCACGACCGCCTTCATAAAGATATTGAGGGCCGCGCTGTTGCTGAGTCCGAACTGGTCGCAGAGAATATCGAAGTTTCTCTTCAACTGTTCATCCACTCTGATAGTCATCGATGTCATAAGCCAATACTTTGTTTATTAAGTAATGCAAATATAATGCAAAAATAAATATAACCAAAATATTATTGCAATATCTTGCTAAACGACCGAATCGCATAACAATATCAAAGGCAGTGCAATGAAATGCCGACGGTGCTTGTCGCTATCGGAGGGCGAAGCCCGACCGAGGGGGCCTTGGGGGATACTTCCCCCAATGAATAGGAGGGGCCCATCGGGCCGAGAACGACAGGGAAAGCTGTCGCAAACGAGATACCGCCAGCAACTTGCAGACTGTGCTACATTGTTGCCAGCGGTATTTGTCGTTCTCGTGCCCGAGGCCGGGCTCGAACCGGCACGTCTTTTAAGGACACAGGATTTTGAGTCCAGCGCGTCTACCATTTCGCCACTCGGGCAAGTGGATGGACTGCAAAGGTCCAACAGTTTTGCAAAACAGCAAAATATATTTCTTATCTTTGTGAGTATGAAAGCTAAGAAAATCATACGCATCGCTGCGGCGGTGCTCGGTGCCGCCATCATCGGCGGATGCATCTACCTCGACACCCTTATGCCCATCATCACGGGCTATGCAGCAAAGAACCTCGCCTCGGCAGTGTTCGTCTCCGGGAGGAACCAGGCCGACGTGGAGGCGCTCGACCTGAACTTTTCGTTCATAAAATTCACCTCCAACAAGGTCGACACCGCCGCCCGCACCGTGACCAGCCGCTTCCTCTGGCGCAAATCAACTGCCATATACAGAGATGGTTACGGTGTCACCCTGCTGCGCGGAGCCAAGACGCTTCCGGACGACTTCCCCCTGGAAAGGGAGACCTCCTATCCCGAGACCCTCCAGAAGGGAGATTCCGCCCTGTGCGCATCCCTGGAGCCCATCGCAAAAGCCTTCGTGGACGACAAGGCATATAACGGCACGCCCTTCGCCCTGGTGGTCTTGCACAAAGGCGGCATAGTGGCCGAAAGGTATGGCAAAGGCATATCCGCCGGCACCCGCCTCCTCAGTTGGAGTATGGGCAAAAGCTTCACCAACGCCCTTATAGGCATTATGCAGGGCGACGGGATGCTTGACATAAACGCCCCGCTCCCCATCCCCGAGTGGCAGAACGACGGCCGCAAGGCCATAACCCTGCGCGACCTGATGCAGATGCAGAGCGGCCTGCAGTGGAACGAGAACTACGGCAACCGCTCCGACGTGAACGTAATGCTCCACTGCGAGAAGGATATGGGCCTCTTCGCACAGTCGAAACCCCTTGAATATGAGCCCGGTACGCACTGGTACTATTCCAGCGGCAGTACGAATATCGTGATGCGCTACCTGCGCGGACTGTTCCCCTGTGACGAGGAGTTCCTCGCATATATCCGCGAACGCCTCTTCGCCCCGCTGGGCATTAACGGCGCCTGCTTCGAGCCGGATATGAGCGGCACCCCCGTCGGATCTTCGTACCTGTACGTGACCGCCCGCGACTATGCCCGCTTCGGACAGATGTTCCTGGATGACGGCGTGGTCGGCGGCGAGCGCATCCTCCCCGAAGGCTGGGTCGACTTCACCAGGACCCCTGCCTCCGACAGCAAGGGCGGCTATGGCGCCTTCTTCTGGCTCAACAAGGGCGGCGCCTGCCCCGACGTGCCCTCGGATATGTACAGCTGCGTCGGTCACGACGGCCAGCAGATCTATATCATCCCCTCGAAGGAACTTGTCGCCGTCATCCTGGGCTACTCCCCCAAGCCCGACCGCGTCATCGACTTCAACGCCCTGCTCAGAGATATCATCGAAAAACTCTAGCATCCTTCCTACCGCCGGTTGTAATAATCCGCAAGATTAGCCATATTTGCATTCCATGCAAAAAGAGATAGGCTGCCGAGATGCTCAAGTCCTTATTGGTTCCCAGGCACCTGACTTCACTCATATGCAGACTGCCACGGTGTCCCTTACTCGTGCATGTCGAAGTAGGTGACGTCAATGGTACCGTTTCCAGCAGTAGCTAAACAGTAGAAACTTACATACGTGACATTCCCGAGAACGCCTTCATACTCCTGTTTCAACGCCTTGAGATGTTCGGAGATGTGTATCGTTCCGAAAGAACGTTTAGTCTTCCTGACGGCATATAAGAGATCGTAGTGCTCCCCTTCGAAGCCTAGGCCGGGCCACGGACCTTGTCCTTGCGTATGAAAAATTAAGTATTCTTCACCATCCATGGTGTATCCACCGGTGGCATTTATATCAAGTACATAGTTACCTACCTTTCCAGCCGAACAATTTTCTTGAGCTCCTCCCCAGTCATCTACGATAAAGAATTCTCCAAAAGGATTGCACGTCCATCCATGAGCACCTATCAGAAGCCCAACGGGTTTACTCGCCTGATAAGGAGTCGGCCTTTCATATTTATAATCCAGTACGAAATCGTGTGTGGCGGGATCCACGCCGGGCCCTGAGTAACCATAATTGAGACCCATCGCAAAATGGGTATGAGAACTCTCGCCCCAAGCTGCCTTGAATGTGCCATTGGAATATACATGAAAGGCAGGTATAATCATATGGGCGTAGCTCTCATATGAATAATCACCCACTGTCCCCTGTGCACTAGAACCCTTGTATTGTACTTTTATCAACTCTCCCTGGTGCCCCATCGAATCCCAGTCAATGCCGCCCGAGGGGTCATCGCTGCCCTCAGAAGGGTCCGTGCTGGCATCCTCGGAAACATCGCCGGGCTCTTCGGTCGTTTCCCCGCTGGGGTCATCCGAAGTTTCCCCGCCGGAGCCGCCCTTCACCGTCACCTGACACTTGTCCAAAAGGTTCCCCACCTTTGCGAAAATTTCTGTCTTGCCCGGAGCTATTCCGGACACGATTCCGTCGCTGACCGTGGCAACTGAAGGGTTGGAGCTCACCCAGGTAATGGCGCCCTCGGAGGCATTCTCCGGAGTGAATTTGACTGCCAGGACGTGGAATCCGCCCACCGTCACATGGATCGAATGCTCGGAAAGCGTGATTCCCGTAAGCTTCCCTTCCGAAGGATTGTCATTCCCTTTCTTACACGCGAAAACCAGCGTCAGCACAGCAAACACAACTAATAATCTTTTCATAGGCTTACATATTCATTGGTTACAAATGTAACAATTGTTCGCGAAAATACCAAGCCCGGCCTTTCGGGACAGCGCAAAGAACGGCTGGTTCCCCATCCCGAGGTCCACGACTTCGTCCTTGGATATATCACCGAACTTCTGGAAAAATACAAACCGGACGGCTTCCAGCTGGACTACTGCCGCTATATGCAGGATCATCCAACGCACGATATTCGAGGAGGTTATATTCAAAATAAGTCGGATACAGTTCCCCGACGAATGTCCCGTCCATGTCAAAAGTGACTATCCTGTCATCCTCGGGGATGAAATTCGCGGATGAAGGATTCGTCACATCCTCCACATACCCTTTGTATCGCCCCGGGTGCCAGGGAATACTTCCTCACTGGGCATTTCGTTTGAAAAATTGTTATAGACAGGTAAAATCGCTATCTTTGCAAGGTGTAAAACCAAGTATTATGAAAAAGGTTCAGTATTGTTTATATATTTTGATCATCCTGTTCCTTATCGCCACGGAGTCTTGCTCCTCTTCATCCTTGGTCAAGATTGATGGCAGCTCAGTAAAGATTGAACAAGGCCAATATAACTATGACAGCATCGACCTCACTTTCACCGCAGAACTAACGGATACTATCCCTCCTGATAGAGGTGTTTTTTGGAGCCGAGATGACGGAAAGTTTCATAAAAATGGGACACTAACCCATGGAATTACATTAAGTTACGAGGTACTCAATCCCTTTGGTGAAGTTGAATTGAAAACGCTGAAAGATGCTACTGGCCCGTCGAAAACCGCGCAGCTTCCTTTGCCTGTCTTCTGGACAGAAGAGAATCCGTATGAGTACACTTTACGGGTAACGTTTTACATCAACGGCAAAAAGAAAGATTGCTATACGACACGCTTCCGATTAACGCCAATAAAGTGAGTTGTCCAGGATTTGGAGGATACTCCCCCCCTGAAGAAGCACCCCTATGGCTCCCTTTCTAGGAGAAAAGGCATTCCAGTGAGGGCTGAATGCCTTTAGATTCTCTTCACTTTCTTACAAAAAGACTTGCTGGCAGTTGTAGGGAGAACTATGGCACTACGGTCCTGTTGCGCTTTATCATGAATACGTGATTTCTGCTTGACAACCGGGTGAGCGCTAACCCTTTGATGTTAAGTACTATCATGGATTTCCCCTGGTACAGGTGTACTAGGGGAAAATGAGGAAACGGCAGATTTACAGGTGGTTAGTGCTCAGAAAAATGTCCGAAGCGTCCTGGCCCGGGCCGCGTCATGCGGCCCAATAGGGCACCAAAAAAGACCGATGTGCTTGTCGCTTCCGGAGGGCGAAGCCCGACCGAGGGGGTCTTGGGGGATACTTCCCCCAATGAATAGGAGGGGCCCGGGCCGCGTCATGCGGCCCAATAGGGCACCAAAAAAGACCGATGGCTATCGGTCTTTTTTGGTGCCCGAGGCCGGGCTCGAACCGGCACGTCTTTTAAGGACACAGGATTTTGAGTCCAGCGCGTCTACCATTCCGCCACTCGGGCAGTCGGAAGTGGAGTGCAAAGTTACAAGAAAATCACGGAAATGCAAAAAAACATCCGGTTTTTCAAGTGCGAAAAACCGGATGCCATCAGGTAGGATTCAAGATTATTTGATCTCGAATACGCCGAGACCGTGACCAGGCACGGAGACAGCCGCATAGGCCACACCGTTAATCACGCGGACACAGGCATCACCTGCGCCGTTGGCCTTGCCGACATCCTCGCCGGTTTCCTCACCCAGCAGCAGAGCCGTGGTCAGGTTGGCGGAATCGCCGCAGGTCTCTACGAAATCACCGTTCTTGGTGTACAGGCGGAGCTCCGTGTTCTTGTCCAGGAGGTGGACCCAGAAGATGTACTCCTGACCGCCCAGGGTGAAGAAGTTGACACCGTGGTTGTACATGGTGTAGTCGGTACCCTGGAAGTCGCCCGTCCAATACTGGCACTTGAAGTTGTCGCCGTCAGCCTCGTAAGGGATGATGGCGTTCCAACCGGCCATGATGCCGGTGTCAGCCGTGTAGGGATAGTAAGCGGAGACCGCGGACACAGCCCATCCTTCAGGAATGCCGTTCAGGCGCTTCTTGACCGGAGTCGTATTCACGACGCCGTTCTTGATGGAGAAGATATAGACCATGTCTTCCTTCGCACCGCCTGTGTAGTTCTTGAAGAAGAGCAGACCGTCGTTCCAGTCGCCATAGACCTGGAACTTGTCGCCCAGGCGGACAGCCTCGTCCAGCGGGAAGTTGAGGATCTGCGTCGGGGCGCCGTCCAGGCTCTGCCAGGCATAGAGCTTCAGGGTCTGGGTGTCACCAGGACCGGCCCACTGGCCTTCGAAGCTGAGGTTGCTGGCGAGGATGATGGTCTTGTCGCCATTGGGGATGGTACGCACGCAGTTGGTGAAGAAGGTACCGTCGGATACGCCCGTGACATCCAGGGCCTTGACCTTGGAAGGATCCTTGATGTCGATGGCAAGGACACCGGAAGCCGTCTTGGAAGACGCGGAGACATAGATATAGTTGTCATCCATGGCTACGTTGCGGTACCAGTCGGCCACGAATTCATCCACGTCGCTGGCGACCACATCCGGCACGCCGTTCGCGCCGAACCAGGCATCATAATTGGGCTTGACCCACAGGTTGGTGATGGTCGGTTCTACGGAAGGCTCTTCAGAGGGCTCCTCGGAAGGTTCTTCAGACGGTTCTTGGGAAGGTTCCTGGGACGGATCTTTGGACTTGTCCGGATCGGTCTGCTCCTGGGGCTGCGGTTTGGGCTGCTCTTTGGGAGAACATGCGACGAAAGCGAGCATCGTCGCAATCATCAGATAAACGAAAAATTTTTTCATACGACTATTAATATTATAGCTTCTTGGTTTCAGTTGAAGCGGTCATGCAAAGATAGAAAAATAAGATTCCTTTTCCAAATCTTCGGATGTCGATGCGAAAAAGCCCGAAATGACGCAAGAAATGATTATCTTTGCAAATTACCCTCCCTAGCGGGATGGAGAATCAGAAAAAGCGCCATGATGGAAACCATCGACATACGCATAGACGGCCGGACTGCCAGCCGGATCTATGGCGGCGAAGTGCTGTCGGAAGTGACGACACTGCTGGCCACTTATCCGTCGGTATTCCTGGTATATGACTGGAATATAGAACCTTACGCCCTTCCCTTGGCCCAGGCCCTCCATGCGCCGGCCAAGGCCGTCGAGGCGCGCGAGGCCGACAAAACCCTGGATACGGTCCTGGCCATCTGCGACTGGCTGCTGGAATCCGGCGCCGACCGGCAGTCCCTGCTGCTGGCCGTCGGCGGCGGCATCACCACGGACATGGCCGGTTTCGCCGCCTGCATCTACAAGCGCGGGATCCGTTTCGCCTTCATCCCCACCACGCTGCTCGCCCAGGTCGATGCCGCCATCGGCGGAAAGACCGGCGTCAATTTCGAAGGATACAAGAACATGCTGGGCGTCATCCGGCAGCCGGAATTCACCTACATCTGCCCCCAGGTACTGGAATCCCTGCCGTATCCCGTGTTCCTGAGCGGCGCCGCGGAGCTGCTGAAGGCCTTTATCATCGATAACCGCAGCGGAGGCTATGCCCAAGCCGTGACCCTGCTGACGGAGCTCCATGCGCGCAGGTCATCCCAGCCGCTCCGTCCGGAAGACAAGACCCGGCTCGGCGCGCTGATCCATGCCGCAGCCGCCGTCAAAGCCGACATCGTGGGCCGTGACCCCGAGGAGCGGGGCGAACGCCGGAAACTCAACCTGGGGCATACCTTCGCCCATGCCATCGAAAAACGCTCCGGCGGCGCGATTGCCCATGGAGAGGCCGTGGCCATCGGTATTTTGCTCGCCGCCCGGCTCGCCGAGGCCCTGCACATCCCGGAAGCTACAGGCCTGGCCGACCGTCTGGAAGCCGACTTCCGTGCCTGCGGCCTGCCGGTGGACTGTCCTTTCCCGCTCGGCGAACTGGAAGACGCCATGGCCAAAGACAAGAAAGCCGAAGGCGGCAGCATCCGTTTCATCGTCCCCGAAGGCATCGGCTCCGTCCGGGAGGTGCTCCTGACCGGGGGTGAAGCCATTAACCGAATAAGAATATGATTTGCACAACGATACAAAACCGCGACATCGACGGAATCTTCGATATCCTGGACAATCCGGCCGTGGAAATGGCCGAAATCCGGCTGGACAGCTGCGACCTCAGCCAGGACGAAATCGATGAATTGTTCACCGACTCGGACACCCCGCTGGTCGCCACCTGCCGCATCAGCGACCAGGTCCCGGCCAGCGTGGCGGAAGCCAAACTGATCAAGGCCATCCAGGCTGGCGCCGCCTACGTGGATGTGGAACTCGAAGCCCCCGCGATGATGAGCAAACGCATCCGCCGCGAAGCCCATGAATGCGGGACCACCCTCATCCGCTCGTTCCACGATTATTCCGGAACGGATTCCTCCATCGCCCTGCGGGCCATCGTGGAAAAATGCGAACACCTCGGCGCCGAGGTCGTCAAGATCGTGACGACCGCCCGGACGGAGGCGGACTGCGCCCGGGTGATGGCCCTGTACAACGACTTCGAACCGGCCCGCCTTATCGCCTTCTGCATGGGGGACGAGGGCCGTCAGACCCGTCTGGACTGCCTGCGCAAGGGCGCACCCTTCTCCTATGCGGCCATCAGCCCCGCCGAAGCGGCGGCACCCGGACAATGGACGGCCTATGAAATGATGGATGCCGTCTATGGGGATGCCAAATATATGGCCGGCGACATCCTGCCGATGCCCGCCTCCAAGAGCTTCGCCCAGCGGGCCATCATCGCGGCCGCCCTCTCCGCCGGCACCTCCGTCCTGCATGGTTATTCGCCCTGCGGCGACAGCGAATCGGCCCTGGCCGTGGCCCGTGCCCTCGGCGCGGAAGTCTCGTCGGCCCGCAAGAAAGGCATGCAGACCTTGACCATCAAGGGCATCGGCGCCAAGATCGGCTGCCTGCCCCTGGAGACCCTCCATACCGGCGAATCCGGCTTCCTGACGCGGCTGATGATCCCCCTGCTGTCCCAGCTCTGCAACGGCCCGGTCCAGATCACCGGCGAAAAGACCCTGCTTCAGCGTCCCTTGAAAGGGGCTCCTGAAATCCTCCAGAGTTTCGGCGTGCGGCTTTCCGGCGAGATGGTGCCCCTGCGCATCGACGGCCGGCTCATCCCCGGCGAAGTGGAGATTTCCGGGCAGAACGGCTCCCAGGTCATCTCGGGCCTGCTGGCCGCCTTGCCGCTGTGCAAACAGGATACGGTCCTGTATATCAACAACCCCAAGAGCATTCCCTACCTGTTCATGACGGTCGATGTGCTCAAACAGTTCGGCATCCGCATCGACAGCGAGATGGAAGGCGGCGACGAGTTTATCGAGACGCATGACTGGGACCTGTGCGACCGCATCGTCTTCTGCATCAAAGGCGGCCAGCGCTACAAGGCCGCCGAAATGGACATCGAAGCCGACTGGAGCAGCGCCGCCAATTTCCTCGTGGCCGGTGCCGTGTTCGGCAAGGCGTCGCTCTCGGGCCTGGACACCTCGTCCCTGCAGGCCGACATCAGCATCCTGGATATCCTGACGCAGGCCGGCGCCAGCCTTTCCGAAGACGAAGACGGCGAGGCGCTGCATGTGCAGAAAGCCCCGCTGACGGCCTTCGAGGTCGATGCGGCCAACTGCCCCGACCTCTTCCCGATCCTGGCCGTCCTGGCCGCCTTCTGCCAGGGAACCAGCAAAATCGCCGGCGTCGGTCGGCTGGCCAACAAAGAAAGCGACCGGGGCAAGGCCATCGTGGAAATGCTGCAGCAGATGGGCGTCGTCGCCTCCGTCAAGGGGGACAAGATGTGCATCCAAGGGCATTCCCTCGCCCAACGGATGCTCTGCGGCATGCTGCTCAAAGGCGGCAGTTACACCTCGCATGGCGACCACCGCATGGTCATGGCCCTGAAAGTGGCCTCCCTGGGCGCTGACGGCCCGATCGAAATCGACGACGTGAAGTGCGTCGCCAAGTCCTTCCCGACCTTCTTCAAGACATTCGACAAGCTATGAATACATTCGGCAGAAAATTCAGGGTATCCATTTTCGGGGAGTCGCATGGCGAGGCCATCGGCATCGTCCTGGACGGCGTACAGCCCGGCCTATCCCTGGGTCCGGAAGACTTCCACCCCGACATCGCCCGGCGCAAGAGCGGTCCGAAGGGCACCACGCCCCGGATCGAAGCCGACGAACCGGAAATCCTCAGCGGCGTCTATAACGGCTTCACCACCGGCGCTCCGCTGACGGTCCTTTTCCGCAACCGCAATACCCGCAGCGGCGACTACAGCCTCTTCAACGACATCCCGCGTCCCGGCCATGCCGATTATACGGCCAGCATCAAGTGGCTGGATTTCAATGATCCCCGGGGCGGCGGCCATTTTTCCGGCCGGCTGACCCTTCCGATCGTGGCCGCCGGTGTCGTGGCCAAGAAAATGATCGGCTATCCGGTCCATGCCGAGCTGGTGGAGGTGGGCGGCGTCAGCCGGGCCGAGGCCTTGTCGGCCTATCGGGAAGAAGCCTTGCCCGACGGCGGGATTGAAGAAAAAGACGCGCTGACGGCCTCGGAAATCTGGAAAGACGTCCTGGACGAGGCTTTGCGCGATCGGGATTCCGTCGGCGGCGTCGTGGAATGCCGGGTGACCCATGTGCCGGCCGGCCTGGGCGAGCCCTTCTTCGATTCCGTGGAATCGCTGATCTCCCACGCCATTTTCTCCATCCCCGGCGTACGGGGCATCGAATTCGGCGACGGGTTCCGCGCCGCACGGATGCGGGGCTCCCAGCACAATGACCCCTTCGACACCGCGGACAGCAGCGGAATGACCCTGCACATCAACGTCCACCCCTCCAAAAACGGGGCGGGCGGGGTCAACGGCGGCATCACCAACGGCAACCCGATCGTGTTCCGGGTCGCCTTCAAACCGACGTCCAGCATCGGCAAGCCGCAGGAGACCTTCAATTTCGCCACCGGCGGCATGACGACCCTGGAGATCCCGGGCCGCCACGACGCGTGCATCGCCCTGCGTACCCCTGTCATCGTCGAGGCGATGACGGCCATCGTATTGGCGGACCTGACCAGAATGTTATAAGCATGGACAAAACCTTACAGGAGTTCACTTCCCAGGAATACAAGGAAGGCTTCGTCACCGAAGTCGAGCAGGAGTTTGTCCCCAAAGGATTGAACGAGGACATCATCCGGACCATTTCGGCCCTCAAGCAGGAGCCGCAGTGGCTGCTGGACTTCCGCCTGGACGCCTTCCGCCGCTGGCAACGGATGCCTATGCCCCAATGGGGCCATCTGGATATGCCGGAGATTGATTTCCAGGATATTATATACTATGCCGCGCCCAAGAAAGATGCGGACAGGCCCAAGGAAATTGACCCGGAGCTCGAAGCGACTTTCGAGAAACTGGGCATTCCCCTGCGCGAGCGCAAGGCCCTGGCCGGCGTGGTGGCCGTCGATGCCGTATTCGATTCCGTGTCGGTGGCGACCACCTTCCGCCAGACCCTGGCGGAAAAAGGCATCATCTTCTGCCCCTTCTCCGAGGCGGTCCGCGAGCATGGCGACCTGGTCCGCAAGTACCTGGCCAGCGTCGTCCCGGTCGGAGACAATTTCTATGCGGCCCTGAATTCGGCCGTATTCAGCGACGGTTCTTTCTGCTATATCCCCAAGGGGGTCAAATGCCCGATGGAACTGTCCAGCTATTTCCGGATCAATGCCTCCGGCACCGGCCAGTTCGAGCGCACCCTGATCGTGGCGGATGAAGGCGCCTCCGTCAGTTATATGGAAGGATGCACCGCGCCGATGCGCGACGAGAACCAGCTGCACGCCGCCGTGGTCGAAATCGTGGTCGAGAAAGACGCCGATGTCCGCTACAGCACCGTCCAGAACTGGTATCCGGGCGACAAGGAGGGACGCGGCGGCATCCTGAACCTGGTGACCAAGCGGGGCCTCTGCCGGGGCGCGGGCGCGCACCTGAGCTGGACCCAGGTGGAGACCGGTTCGGCCATCACCTGGAAATATCCTTCCACCGTCCTCCAGGGAGACCATTCCTCGTCCGAGTTCTATTCCGTCGCGGTGACGAACAACCACCAGCAGGCCGACACCGGGACGAAAATGATCCATATCGGCCGCGGCACCCGCAGCCGTATCGTCAGCAAAGGCATCTCGGCCGGCCGCAGCCAGAACAGCTACCGCGGCCTGGTCCGCATGCTCCCGGGGGCGGAGAACGCCCGCAATTTCTCGCAGTGCGACAGCCTGCTGATCGGCTCGCGCTGCGGTGCCCATACCTTCCCCGTCATCCGCAGCGAAAACCCTACGGCTACGGTGGAACATGAAGCGACTACCTCGAAAATCTCTGAGGATCAATTGTTTTACTGCAACCAGCGCGGTATTTCCCCGGAAGACGCCGTGGGCTTGATCGTCAACGGCTACGCCAAGGAAGTCCTCTCGCGGCTGCCGATGGAATTTGCCGTGGAGGCCCAGAAACTCTTGCAGGTATCCCTGGAGGGGTCAGTCGGATAGCCTATGGAGTGGATGAACACCATACTCTTCACCCTGGGCAGCGACCGTCCGGTGCTGCTGATAGACCTGGTGACCTCGCTCCTGGGCCTGGCCTGCGTATTCCTGGCCGGGCGCAATTCCAAGTACAATTTCTGGGTAGGTTACCTCTATACGGCGGCCCTGTTCCTGATGTTCTGGAACAAAAACCTCTACGCGAGCCTGCTGCTCCAGCCCATTTCCCTGGCCATCAATATCCTGGGACATTACCGCTGGACGCATCCCGGGGCGGAAGAGCGCAGCGCCGCTGACGAGAAAGCGCTGAAAGTCAGTATGTTGAGCTGGCCCGAACGGCTGCTGGCCGTGGCCGCCGTGCTGATCGTGGCCGGGCTCTGGGGCTGGACCCTGGACCGGCTGTTCCCGGCCGACCCGCATCCGTACCTGGACTCCTGCGTGACGGTGCTGATCCTGCTGGCGCAGCTGCTGTCGGCGATGAAAAAGTGGGACTGCTGGGTGGCGTGGCTGCTGGTCAACATTACCCAGATTGCGCTGCATCTGTCTGTGGGCCATGTGTTTATGCCTATCGTCTGCGCCTTGTACCTGGTCAACGGCCTGTGGTCCCTGGCGACTTGGATGAAATTGTATCGGAACAAACAGTGATGAATAACGGCAAGGCGCCGGCCTTGCGAAATGCGAATGAATATGAGTGATATCTTGCTGAAAATAACGGACTTGCATGCAGGCATCGAGGGCAGGGAGATTCTCTGCGGCATCGACCTGGAAATCCGTCGCGGGGAAGTGCATGCCGTGATGGGGCCCAACGGAGCCGGGAAAAGCACGCTTTCGGCCGTGCTGACCGGCAAACCGCAATACACCGTCACCCAGGGCAGCGTGGAGTTCATGGGACGCGACCTGCTGGCCCTTTCTCCGGAGGAGCGGGCCTGGGCGGGCATGTTCCTGTCCTTCCAGTATCCGGTGGAAATCCCCGGCGTCAGCATCACCAACTTTATGAAGACCGCGCTGAATGCCAAACGCGCGGCCGCCGGGCTGGAACCCCTGAAAGCGGCGGAATTCCTGAAGCTGATGCGGGAGAAGATGGCTTTCGTGCAGATGAAGCCGGAGTTCGCCAAGCGCGAGGTCAATGTCGGCTTTTCGGGCGGCGAGAAAAAGCGCAACGAAATCTTCCAGATGGCCATGCTGGACCCCGTGCTGTCCATTCTCGACGAGACGGACAGCGGGCTGGACGTGGATGCGCTCAAGATCGTCGCGGACGGGGTCAACGCCTTGCGTACCCCGGAGAAATCGGCCATCATCATTACCCATTACCAGAAGCTCCTGGATTATGTCGTCCCGGATGTGGTCCATGTGCTCAAGGCGGGCCGGATCGTCCGCACGGGTGGCCGGGAGATTATCGGACTCATTGAATCCCAAGGATTTGACCAGTTTTAGCCATGCCTGGACATTATGTTGATATCCCGGTAGGACGGGAAGGTGCGCAGGTCGTGGCCGACCGCCTGCGGCAGGTGTATATCCTCCGCCCGGGGGATACGTGCCCGCCTTTGCACATCGTGGCGGAGAAAGGCTCCCGGACGGAAGTGACCCTCGTCGTCATGCCCGGCGTGGATGTGGATATCCGCGTGGATGTGGACCTGATGGGGGAAGGGGCCGACCTTCGGATGGCCGGGCTGTATGTCTGCGGCGGGAAGGAGCGGGTCTCCGTCCATACCCGGGTCTGCCACCGTGCGCCGGGTTGTTCGTCCGACCAGGTCTTTACGGGCATCGCCGGCGGCGGGGCCCGCGTCGCCTTCCACGGCACCATCGTCGTGGCGCCTGACGCCCAGCAGACGCAGGCCTTCCAGCAGAGCCGGAACCTGCTGCTCTCGCAGGACGCCCGTGTGGAGACGGAGCCGCAGCTGGAGATTTATGCCGACGACGTGAAATGCTCGCATGGCGCGACGGTCGGCAGCCTGAATGCCGACGAGCAGTTCTATATGCGCTCCCGGGGCGTCCCGGAAGCCGAAGCCAAGGTGTTGCAGATGCTTTCCTTCCTGTCTCCCGTCCTGGCGGGGCTCGAAGAAAAGGACGCCCTGGCCGCTGAATTGGAACAAGCCATCCGGTCCATCGTATAAGCCCTGAACACTATGGTTACCCATCCGAATGTCAAAGTCAATCTGGGGCTGAGCGTCCTGCGCCGGCGCCCGGACGGATACCACGACCTGGAGACCCTCTCCGTCCCCTATCCGGATATCTGTGACACGCTGGAAATCGTCACGGGAGACCGGTGGAGCGAGACCTCGGCTGACCTCTTTGCCCGGTATCAGGGCCCGCAGCTGGCCCAGGCCATCTCCCCCGACGGCAAGGTGATGATCACGATCGCCCGGGCCGAAGGGGTCGATTGGGACCCGTGTAAAGACCTGACCTACAAGGCTTATTACCTGCTGTCGGAGGACTATCCGCTACCGCCGGTGAAGATTTTCCTGGAAAAGACGGCGCCGGTCGGGGCCGGGCTGGGCGGCGGCTCTGCCGATGCGGCCTTCGCCCTGCGCATGTACAGCGAACTGGGCTGTCTGGGGCTGACGGACAGGCAACTGGCCGCCTATGCCGCCCGGCTGGGGAGCGACTGCGCGTTCTTCATCTGGAACCGCCCCATGCTGGGCGAGGGCCTGGGAGAAGTGCTGACGCCCTTCGGCGGCCTGCCGGCGGGATACCGCATCGAGGTGGAGGTGCCAGACGGTATCGCTGTCTCCACGGCGGAGGCTTACCGGGGGATACGCCCCCGGGAGAATGCGGACCGGCCGATGCCGCTCCGACAGGTGCTTGCGCGTCCGGTTGAGGAGTGGAAAGACCTGCTGGTCAATGACTTTGAGGAGACCGTTTTCGCGGCGCATCCGCAGCTGGCCGAGCGCAAGCGCCAGCTTTACGCGCGCGGGGCGGTCTATGCGGCGATGTCCGGCAGCGGCTCGGCCCTGTTCGGGATTTTCAAAGAGGTATAAAATAGTTTTTGCACATGTCACATGTAATTACGATACAAAACCTTGCCGACCTGGACCGGGCGGCCGGTGCTTTCCTGGAAGAAATCCGGGGGCATAGCCTCGTTGCCTTCTATGCGCCGATGGGTGCCGGCAAAACCACCTTCATCACGGCGGTCTGCAAACGCCTCGGCGTGCGCGAGGACGCCGTCAGCTCCCCGACCTTCGCCATCGTCAACGAATACCGGACAGGCTCCGGCGAGCCGATGTATCATTTTGATTTTTACAGGATTACGAAGCCGGAGGAAGCCCTTGACATCGGCCTCTACGATTACCTCGACAGCGGCGCCCTCTGCCTGATGGAGTGGCCGGAAAACATCGAAGACCTGCTGCCCGAAGAGACCTTGAAGGTCAGCATCACCGTGGAAGACGACGGCGCCAGGACCCTGCGCTGGGAGGCCTGACGGCCCGAAGCGAAGGACCCGGAGAAATTTCTCCGGCCACGTCGATTGGAAATCCGCACAATTTGGCTATCTTTGCAAACCACAATGTAACACATGATGAACAATACAGCAATTCTTACTTCGGAAAAGTACTCTTTCAAGAGCCTGCGTACATATCTGGCCGCCCTGGCCTTTATCTGTGGCAATATCGCTGTCCCGCAGCTGTGCCATCTGATCCCGAATGGCGGATTGATGTTCCTGCCCATTTACTTTTTCACCCTGGTCGGGGCATTCAAATGCGGCTGGAAGGTCGGTCTGCTGACCGCGGTCCTCTCTCCGCTGCTGAACTGCGCCCTCTTCGGCATGCCGCCGGTGGCGTCTCTCCCGGCCATTTTGATCAAGTCCATCACCCTGGTGGGCGCCGTGGCCCTGGTCAGCCGGAAGATGGGCTTCTCGCTCCTGTCCGTCGCCGTCGCCGTCCTGGCCTATCAGCTGGTCGGCATGGCCTTCGAATTCTTCCTGGACATGAACCTGATGCACGCCCTGCAGGACATCCGCATCGGTTGGCCGGGCATCCTGATCCAGATTTTCGGCGGTTACCTGCTCCTCAAGGCCATTGAGAAATGGTAGGCGCACTTACATCTTTCGAAATACCCCTTTCCCAATATGCCGATGATGTCCAGCGCATCATCGGCACTTGTCTTGCCCGGCACGGCGAACGGGAATGGAAAGCGGTCGTCCTGACCCATGAAATCCATGGCCATCTGGGCATCTATTCCACCCTGGGCGCGAAAATGGGCCTGCTGGCTCGGGAACGCTTCGAGGCGGCGGGTTGCCGGGGGGATATCGCCATCCTTTCCTTTGCCGGCAGCGTCCCGCCGGTCAGCTGTTTCAACGACGGGCTGCAGGTCAGTACCGGCGCCACGGTGGGGCATGGGCTGTTTACGGTGTCTCCTGAGGAGGAAAAACGCGTGGAGGCCCGGTTCCGCTGCGAGGGAAAGCAGCTGGCCCTGCGCCTGAAGCCGCAATATGCCCAGCGTATCCGTGACGATATTGAAACCGGCATGTCCCGGTACGGTCACGCCCCGGCCTATTGGGCCTACGTGCGGGAACTGGCCCTGCGGTATTGGCAGGACTGGGACAGAAATGAAATCTTTGAAGAAGTTTAGACCAGGCCCAGGGACGAGGCCGCCCGGATCATTTCCGCATTGCTCTTGACCTCCATCTTGGCATAGATGTTCTGCTTGTGGTTGTTCACGGTGTGGATGCTGATGTGTAGCTTTTCCGCGATTTCGGTGGGGGAGAGGCCATCGCTGCTGAGCCGGACGATCTCCAGCTCCCGGGCCGTCAGTCCGATTTTCGCCCCGGCTTTCTTCCGTTCCTGGATCAGGCGCTGCATGTAGCCGGCTACCTCCTGTCCCAAGTTGTCTGAACCCTCCATCAGCTGGGTGCAGCGCTGTTGCAGCTCCTCCTCGCTCATCGCACCGAATCCTTTGACCGCCTGCTGGACATTCTGGGAGAAGTCCGGATTGGTCAGGTCGCGCGAAATGAAGGTCAGCAGCTTGTCCTTGCTGTCGTTGGCCTGCGCCAGGGCATCGTTCTGCCGGCGGATCTGGCGGTTTTTCAGGATGACGGTCAGAATCATGCCGAGCAGCAGCAGGACGGCCACCAGCAGCAGGATGATCTGGATACGCCGCTGCTCCAGTTTCCTCTCCTTTTCCTGGGCCTCGAAACGGGTTTCCATTTCCTGGATCAGGTTGTCCGCCTTCTGCTTCATGTAATGCTCGTTGGCATAGACATATTGCTGGTGATACTCCGCGGCCTTTTTCGCATCGCCCTGCGATGCGTGAAGCATAACAAGCTGATAATAAGATTGTTCCTGCTGTAGATATTCCTTTTCCGAAGTGATGGAGAGCATGTGGTTGCAGCAGTCGATGGCCTCCTGGATGCGTCCGCCCTGGCGCAGGTAACGGATTTGGATCGGGAAAATCTTCTCATTCAGCCGCGGCAGTTTGCCCCGCTGGCCAAGGCTTTCCCCCCGGCTGAGATACTCCCCGGCTGCCTTGTACAGCTCCGGGTCGATCGGGTTGTTGAAGCGGTTCTTGTTGATATAGACCTGCGCGATGTCACAGAGGATATCCACCCGCGTCTGCACGTCTCCGATGCGTTCGGCGATCGCGAGGGCTTCTTCGAAATAAGTCAGGGCTTCGTCGTCCCGGGCCTCTTCCGCCGTAATCCCGCTGAACAGGCATACCTTGCCTTTGCCGATCAGCGCTTTCGTCAGGATGTCTTCCCGGCCGAGGCCCCGGGCCATCTTTTCCGCCTGGCCGGCATGTTCCCAGGCCTGGCTGTCGCGCCAGGTCATCAGGTCGATGGTCGTCAGCTCGCACAGGGCTTCGGCTGCTTTCGCTTCCAGGCCATCCTGCTTCAGGGCCAGTTCCTGGGCCTGCAAGGCATATTGCGCCGCGGTCTCGTATTCCTGGACTGGGCGTTCCGGTGGGCTTCCGCCAGCAGCCTGTCGCATTCCTCGGCCGCATTTTTGGGGGAACGGTCACCCCCGCAGCCCCAGAGCAGCAGGGTCGCGAAGAAAAGGATAGGCAGTCTGCGGATGATCATAGGTGCAAGGTAGGTAATTATGCAGTTATTCCAAAAAGGGGCTGACCCAGTTTTCAGTTGTGTCATCCCCCTTGTCGGATAGCCATAGGTTAAGTTATCTTTCTGTTGCAAAGATACCCTTTTTCCCATGGGCTGACATGGTTATTTTTCATCATTTTTGCCTAGTAGCCGAGGCGATCGAGCGTTTCCTTGGCGTCAGGGACGTTTCCGGGGGCCTCCGCGTTGTCGTACGTCCTGTCGGGATGGAAGGGGTCCTTCAGGCCGCTGCGGCCGCGCAGACCGTGGTCCAGCAGGTATTGCAGGGTCATCTCGGAACGGTTGGTAAAGAAGCCGTCTCCCCGCGACACTTCGCGGTCCATCTGCTCCAGCGTGTCGAAGGAATACGGATGGTTCAGCATGCCGGCCTCCCGGACCAGTTCGGCCTGCCAGGCCTCATTGAGCTCGGCATAGTTGTTCGGCTCCCCGGCGATGGCCGGCCCGATGATATGGGCGCCGTTCTCCTGGGCCCATTTCAGCAGGGCGATGTAGCCTTTCCGGGTGCCGAGGTCGCCCCCGGGAATGTCCTCCGGGCAGGGAGGCCAGAGGAGGAAACACATCGGAATCTTCCCCTGGAAGACCTTGTGCGCCCGTTTCAGCGAGGCCGTCGAGAAGGTCTGGAGAATGACCTTCCCCTGCGTCCGGCCCACGTTGACCTTGCCGTCCTTATAGAAGGCGCTTTCCGTCGCGGGGCGGGTCAGGATGTTCCAGCCGGCCTGGTCGAGGATGGCATAGACGCGCTCTTCCATGTCGATGGGGTTGACCTCCGGCTCCTTGAATTCGATATAGATGCCCGGCCGGTGCCCGCTGTCCTGCGGATCGGCTTCGTAGGCCTGGCCGAAATCATATTGGATGCATTCCATGTATTTGCCGTCCTCTTTGGCCTGGGCGGCGATCTGCGCCAGCGTCATGCCCTCGAACGCTTTCTTCAGCGACCAAGGGAGGATACGGCGGCCGTCTGCATCGCGCCGCAGGCGTTTTCCCTCCGCATAGGCGATCTGGTCCTGCAGGGCGGAGACATATTCCCCCGTCGTGTAGGGCAGCAGGCCGCAGCCGGGCTTGTCCGGATGATTTGCGAAAGCTTTCCGGGCCCGGTCGGGATTCGCTGCGTTGAACCAGCCGCCCGCATCGAGGGTCAGCAGTTCGGCGTAATAATAGGACGCGGCATAATAGGGCCGGAAATGGGCCTGGTCTCGCTGGAGCTGCGCCCGGGCGTCTTCTTCGCTGAATCCCAGCTGCCGGTACAGCGCCAGCCGGGTGGCCGGGATGTTGTCGCCGAAACGCGTGGCGATGTCCGTTGTGCGGGTGAGGTTTTCGTCATGGTTGGCCAGGATGATGCCGTCCTTGGTGCATTGCAGGTCGGACTCCAGGTAGTCGGCACCCATTTCCCGGGCCCAGCGCCAGGCGGATTCGGTTTCTTCCGGCGCCCAATAGGTGGAGCCCCGGTGGGCCAGCACGGCATACAGGGGGACATAGTCCCGGACGGCGGCTCCCTCTTCCGGGAGCATGGGTACCGATTCCCGGCAGCCGCACAGGACGGCCAGGAGACTGACAAGCATCATGGATTTTTTCATAGCGTACATTTTTACCTGTGTAAATATAATCAATTTTCGCTTCCCGATGGCCGGGATATATGAAAAATTCGTAAATTTGCAGGATTCAATGAGTTAAGAAATGGAAACGTACATCACCCCGCAGGCAGAAATGGTACCGATGACCCTCGAGTGCAACATCCTCTCGGGCGGCGACACCCAGGCTACGAACGAGAGTTATACCGAGGAGACCATCACCCTGTTTTAATCCTACGCCACGAAAATCATGAAAAGGACTGTAACCCTCCTGGCCGCACTGGCCCTTTGCGCTTGTGCGCAGGACCCCCTCCCCGTGGCCCCTTCTTCGCAGGAAAACCTGACGCCGCAGGCAGGCCAGCCTTCCGCAGACCCGCTTCCCGCCGCGCAGGATCCCTGGCTGTGGGAAGAAATCACGACGCAGCTCACCGGTGAGTCCGTGGACGGTAGCCTTGTGGCCGCCTTTGAACAGAGCAAGTCCACCCTGTCCGGGAAAGATGTGGTCTGGTGCGCCGGCGACAGCTACCGGATGCTCGGCTATGATGCCGAGCAGAAGGCTTTCTACACCTGCGACGCCACGACGGAAAACGGCGGAGCCTCGGCCACCTTCCATTACGACAGGGACATTCCCCAGACGCCGTGCTACAGCGTCTATCCGACGGCGACCCGCCATACCAACAACAAGGATTACGGCATCGTCTTCGGCATCGACATCCCGGCTCAGCAGACGGCTACCCCGGGCGGCATCTCTCCGGGAGCGAACCTTTCCTACGCCAAGACGGAGAGACAGGCCGACAATCCGCATTTCCAGAATGTGACGGCTCTGCTGAAATTCCGGCTCACCGGGGCAGCGGCAGCTTCGGTCAAGTCCGTGACGGTCAGGGGCTTGAATTATATCGCCGGGGAAGGTTCCCTGTTGACGAACGGCGAAGAGCCTGCCGTTCTCTATACCCGCAGATTCTCCGGGCAGGTCCCCTCCCGGACCGTGACCCTAAGCGGCGATTTCCTTCCGGATACGGACTATTATATCGCCCTGGCCCCCGGTGCCGTGACGGGCTTCACGATGGTATTTACCGACGACCAGGGCCGCCATATCGCCAAATCCAGCCAGAATGCGGTCCTGTTCAAGCGCAGCACCATCCTCAACATCGGCGCCGTCAACCTGGGCGATTCCTTCGCCGACGCCCCGGCGGTCGATACGACCCCTGTCGCCTACCTGACGGCCACCCAGGGGAGCAAACCCTTTACGCTCGCCGTGCTGCCGGACGGGTTCACCGACGTGGAACTTTCCGACTACGAAATCCTGGCCCGCAGCGCGCTGGACATGCTGTTCAACACCCAGCCCTACAAGCGTTACAAGGAATATTTCAATGTCTGGATCATGAAGGTGGCTTCGAATGAGTCCGGCGCTACGGTCACGGACGGGAATGGCAACGCCATCACCCCGGTGGACAACTATTTCAAATCCGGTTGGGGAGACGGCTACTCGGACATGAAGGCCGATACCTCCATCGTATATGACTATCTGCGGAACCATTGCCCGGACATGCTGGACGGCAGCCACAAGAAATCGGAAGTCCCCGTGCTGATCCTGGTCAATGACTTGCGTTATGGCGGCATGTGTCATTCCTATCGGGACGGCGGGACCTACTGCCAGGTGCCCTATACCTTCAGTGGGGGGCAGATTACCTGGAGTTATCCGCAGAAGAGCCCTTCCAGCGACATCGACCCGTCCTGCGATGTCATCGACACGCCTTCCGCCGTGCTGGAGGCCGTCGGCAAATCGACCGGTGACTGGCGCAACATCGTGGTCCACGAATTCGGCGGCCATGCCATCGGCCGTCTGCTGGACGAGTACTGGTATGAAGAAGACCTGACATCCACCCTCGTACCCCACCACAACTGGGCGGTCCCGATGGGCCGGAACATTTCCGCCTCCTATACGGATCCCCTCTGGAAGGATTGGATGGTGCAGGACGACCAGGGCCATTGGACCGCAAGTCCCGAGATGACGGCCCTGCGTGCCCATTACGGCCGGGTGGGCATGTTCCAGGGCGGCCAGGTATCGGTAAGGAACCGTTGGCGCAGCGAAATCGTCAGCTGCATGATCGACAACCGGCTGTATTTCTCGGCCTGGCAGCGCGAACTGATCGCCCGGCGCATCTGCGAGATGACGGGCGTCACCTTCGACCGGGAGTCCTACCTGGCGGGAGACGTCGATACGGCCGATCCGGTGCGGGATGAAGAAGCATCTCCGGTCATCCGGGGCCGCAAGGAGCCGGGCCCGGTGGAAATGCCGCTGTTGCCGCCGCCGGTCCTGGAAGAGTAAATTCTTGTTTATCAGTTTTCTGCCGCGATCAGGGCGATCAGCTTGTCCAGGCGGGACATGGCCATCCAGTTGGGCCCGCTGTAGCTGTTCAGCAGCACGGAGAAGATGATGGTGTCTTCCTTGCCGCCGTCCGTCGGGGTGACGAACCCCGTATAGCACCGTACCCCCTCCATCGAACCGCTCTTGTACCAGATGCGGCTCCGCACCGTCTGCGGTTCACTGCGCAGCCGGCCCGCCTGGGAGCCGACGCCGGGCTGCGAAAGCGTTCCGGCAAAGGCCTCGAAGACCGGCTGGTCCATCAAAGCACGCAGGAAGCGGCAGAAGAAATCGGCCGATACGGCATTCTTGCGGGACAGGCCGCTGCCGTCATACAGGCTTACCCCGTAGGAAGGGTCCACCCCCAGGCTCCGGAAGGCCTCCCGCTGGGCGACATAGCAGGAATCATAGCAGGCGGAGCCCCGCCGTTCTTTGCCCAGGGTGCGCAGCAGGCTCTCCGCATAGAAATTGTCGCTGCGCTGGTTGACCAGGTAGGCAATCCGCCGCAGCTGCGGGGACCGTGTGATCCCCAGGACGGTCAGCCCTTCCTGCGGGCTGGCGGCCCGGGCGGGCGCGGTGCTGCCCCCGAGGTCCAGGCGGATATGCCCGAAATCGTCGATATCGCCATATCCCTTTACGGGAAGGCCGCTGGATTTCAGGTATTTATAAAATTCATGCGCACAGGTGAAGGCGGCGAATTTGTTGCTGCATTCCACCGTTTTGGGCCCCTTATCGACGGCAAAGGTGCCCCGCATTTCGCCGATGGGCGCCAGGTCGCTGGTATAGAGGTACAACTGGTCTCCTGTGCCGGCCTTGCCCGTGGTGCAGCGGTATCGGAAAGTCATCCAGGGCGTATCCGGATAGACGGGGCCAATGTGGATGGGGTCCCCGGTTTTCGCGCCGGCGCTGACCTTGAAATCCAGCTTGTTCCGGTAGAAGCTCAGGCCGCCTCCGCCGGTTCCGTAATAGGTGCCGATATCCTCGTAGAGCCACGACGGCAGTTCGCGTTCGCCGTCGAGCCAGCGCCCGTCGCCGAGGACGTTTCCGTCAATCCGCTTGATGCCGGCCGCCGTCAGCATTTTCTTCCATTTCGCGAAGACGCCGTCAATGCCGCTGGCGATGGAGTCGCGTGAGGCCAGGGTCGGGTCGCCGCCGCCCAGGATATAGACATCCCCGTGCAGGACGCCCTCGGAGACGGTCCCGTCGATGGCGATGGAGGTCTGGAACCGGTATTCCGGCCCCAGGCAGGCCAGGGCGAGGCCCGTGGTGATCAGTTTGGTGTTGGACGCAGGCTCCATCTTGTGCAGGCGGCCCCATTGTGCGACGGTGTCGCCGCCCACCTTGACGGCCAGTACGCCCATTTGCGCGGACCGGAAGGGTTCCGTCCGCATCAGGCTGTCCAGATAGCGCTGGGCCCGGGTCTGTCCCGCTGCCAGCACGGGCAGCAGAAGGGTCGAGAGAATCAGCATTCGTTTCATGCGGCAAAAATAGCCAACATTGCCCGAAAATACAAGACCGCCGGGCGGGGGTCTGGCCAAAATGATGGCCTGGGCCGCCCGCATTTCGGCCCCTTCGGGTCTCCTAACCCCCTCAGACTATCGTCTGAACCCCCTATCAGGGGGTATTTCGGCCTCCGGCCGGTCGCTGAAGCGACTTTTTAGCCACCCACGCCTCCCTTGTAGGCGCTTTTTATGGTCGAAAACGCATCATTTGACGGCGTATCCTTGAAGATGTACGGGTTTTTTTGTAATTTTGTAGGCTATAATGTACTGATATGCACAGAATCTTTTTGCCGATATATCGTTTCTTCAAGGACCATAAGGTCCTGATGTACACCCTGACGGTCGTCTCGGCCATCGTCTTCGCGTTCTTCGGGCTCAAGATGAAGTACGAGGAGAATCTGCTGAAGCTTTTCCCGCTGGAAGACTCCGAGAGCGAGCTGGCTTTCGAGAATCTCCGGGTCAAGGACAAGATGTTCGTGCAGATTACCGGCGCCCGGGAACGCCTCGATCCGGTGGATCTGGCGGCCCTGATGGACGAATTCATGGAGAGTCTGGAAGAGCGCGACGAGCAGCGCGGCCTCATCGGCAACGCCCTGTATCGCCTGGAGGACGACATGGTGGTGAATGCCCTGGGCTTTGCGATGGAGCATGTCCCGTCTTTCGTGGATACCACCTGCTATGCCGCCTTCGACGAGCTGCTGTCTGCCGAAGCCATCCGTAAACAGATGAAAATCAACAAGAAGCAGATGGCGGCGGACGAGACGGGAGACATCACGCAGATGGTCACCTCCGATCCGCTCGGCATGCTGCCCGTCATCGGCAAGAAGATGCTGGAGCGGGCAGGCGGTTCCGCGAGCCGTTTCGCCTTTGTGGAGAATCACCTGTTCAGCCCCGACAGCACCGTAGCCCTGGCCTTCGTCACGCCGAATTTCAATTCCCTGGATTCCGGCACGGGTACGCTCTTCGTCGGGATGCTGGAAGACGAGATCGCCAGCTTCAAGGAGGCCCATCCCGAGGCGGATGTGCTGTTCCATGGCAACGTGGCGGCCAGCACCAACCACTCCCGCCGCATCAAGAAAGACCTGTGGATATCCCTGACGATTTCCCTGATCCTGATCGTCTTCATCCTGGTGCTCTTCTTCAAGAGCGGCACCATCCTGTGGCAGAATATCGTTCCGATCCTGTACGGCGCCATCTTCGCCTTGGCCTGCATGTTCTGGCTCAAAGGCGGCATGTCCCTGATGGCCCTCGCCATCAGCGCCGTGATCCTGGGCGTGGGGCTGAGTTACTGTATGCACCTGACGGTCCATTTCAATTATGTGCAGTCGCCTTCGGCCGTGCTCCGGGATGAGTCCACGCCCGTTTTCCTGGGCTGCCTGACCACGATCGGCGCCTTCCTGGGCCTGCTGTTCACCGAGAGCGAGCTGCTCAAGGACTTCGGCCTGTTCGCCACCTTCGCCCTGATCGGGAGCACCCTGTTCGCCCTGGTCTTCCTGCCGCATTTCCTCCAGCCCCGCAAGCGTACCTACAACAAGTCCGCCTTCCGGCTGATCGACGCCCTGAGTGAATATCCTTTCGACCGCAAGCCTGTGCTCCTCATCCTGGTGGCTGTGTTTGTGGCCATCGGCATCTTCTTCTCGCCGCGGGTGGAGTTCGACAACGACCTGCGGAACCTGGATTATATCCATCCGGACATCGCCCGCAGCATCCACCTGTATCAGGACAAGAACCATGGCGGGGATTATGAGCATTATTTCGCCAGCCTGGCGCCTACGGCAGACGAGGCCATCCTGGCCAGCCGGAACCTTCAGCCGATCCTGGATTCCCTGCGGCAGAACGGCGATATCCATGACTATTCCACCAGCTTCCAGCACCTGTACTGCACCGTGCAGGAGCAGCAGGACCGCATCGCCGCCTGGAATGCCTATTGGACCCCGGAGCGGATCAATGTGACGATGGCCCGTATCGGAGCCGCCGCCCTGGCCGAGGGCCTGCATCCGAAGACCTTCGCACCTTTCCGGGCCTTGCTCGAAAAGTCCTACAGTGCGGAATCCCTGTTCGCCTCCGGCGTGATTCCGGAGAGCATCCTGTCCAACTTCCTGGAAGAAGGCGAAGACGGGCAGTTCATGGCCTTTACGCCGGTCTATCTGGTCAAGACCGAGCAGGATGCTGCCAACCGGGCCCTGACCGCCGTGCCGCATACGGTCGTCCTGGACCCCTTCTGGTATTGCAAAGACATCGTTGAGGTCGTGCACAATGACTTCGACGTCGCCCTGCTGATTTCCTCCATCTTCGTCTTCCTGATCCTGCTGATTTCCTTCCGGAACCTGTGGATCGCCCTGATCGCTTTCATGCCGATGGCCCTGAGCTGGTATGTGGTGGAGGGTATGATGGCGCTGATGGGTATTCAGTTCAACCTGATCAACATCGTGATATCCACGTTTATCTTCGGTATCGGCGTGGATTACAGCATCTTCGTGATGGAGGGCTTGCTGAACGAGGCGCGCATCGGCGACAAGTCCATGCTGGCGTACCACAAGACGGCCATCTTCTTTTCGGCCCTGGTGCTGATCATCGTGGTGTGCTCGCTGATTTTCGCGGAGCATCCGGCCATCCGTTCCATCGGTACCAGCACCCTCATCGGTATGGTGACGACGATTGCGATTACCTACACGCTGGAGCCGTGGATTTTCCGGAAACTCTTGAAGATAAAGTATTTCCGGCGCAGTTTCCGCGTCCCGGAAGAGCAATAGAACGAAAAAAATACCGGCTCAAATCGAGTCGGTATTTTTTGAAGGGTTGGGAATACCCTTATTTCTTCTGGGCGGAAACGATGCCGCTGAGTTTTTCGTAGAGGGCATCGACTTTCTCGAACATCTCTTTGCGAAGGCCGCAGAAATAGGTGGACTTCTTGCCTTCTATCTTGGCATTGGCCTTGTCCTTGAGCTCGTTGTACAGGTCAACGGCCTCGTCGATGATGGCGGCTATCTCATCGGTAGCCTGGGAAGGGTTCAGCGTAGCGAAGAGGGCGCAATCGTCCACGAATTCGCCTACGAAATAATCGACGTCTTTTTTGAAATCTCTAAGGTTCATATCTTGTTGCTTTTAGTTTCCGGTGCAAAGATAACAAATTAGTCCGGAATAACAATCAAGGCTTTCCCAGTTATCTTTGCAAAGTTTACCGTTTGGGTATGCGTTTGGAGAGGCTGATGGAGTCGGTCGGGCAGATGAGGTAGCACAGGTGGCAGCCGACGCACTTCGTCCCGACGATACGGGGCTGGCGGTCCTCGCCGAAGGTGATGGCCTGGTGCCCGCCGTCACGACAGGAAACATAGCAGCGTCCGCAGCCGATGCAGGTATCCCTGTTGATCATCGGGTAAACGATCGTCGAGCGGTCCAGGTCCGCCGTACGGACGAACTTCGGTAGCTCTTCGCCGACCATATCCGCCACGCGCGTGACGCCCCGGGAGGCCATATAGCTCTTCAACCCGTCGATGAGGTCATCGATAATCTGGTAGCCGTATTGCATGACAGCCGTACATACCTGCACGTTCTGGCAGCCTAACTGGATGAAATCCAGCGCATCCCGCCAGGTGGTGATGCCGCCGATGCCGGACAGCTGGAGGTTCGGCATGACCGGATTGCTTGCCATTTCCAGGATGAAACGCAGGGCGATCGGCTTGACCGCTGAGCCGGAATAACCCGAGACGATCCGGCGGCCGTTCACCTCGGCGCCCAGGGTCACGGATTTGATGGTGTTGATGGCGGAGATGCCATCGGCCCCGGCGAAGTGGGCGGACAGGGCGAACTGGGTCATCGATGCGACATTGGGCGTCATCTTCGGGATGACGGGAATCTTGACGGCCTGCTTAACGTAGGCGGTATAGAAGGTGACGAGCTCGGGATTCTGGCCCACGTCGCTGCCCATACCGGAAAGGCGCATCTGCGGGCAGGAGAAGTTCAGTTCCACGGCATCGACGCCGGCCGCCTCGGCCATTTTGGCGAGTTCGATCCACTGCTCCTCCGTCTGTCCCATGATGGAGGCTACGATGATTTTGGTGGGGTAGTTCTGCTTGAGCCGGCGGAGGATATCAAAGTCCAGATCCACCGGATTCTCAGACAATTGTTCCATGTTGCGGAACCCGGAGAAACTCGCGTCAGCCTGCTTCACGGCATCGAAACGGGGCGAGACTTCTTCGATTTCCTGCAGGCAGATGGTCTTGTAAAAGACGCCTGCCCAGCCCGCGTCCAGCGCCCGGGACACCATCTCGTAGTTCGTGCAGACGGCGGAAGAGGCCAGGAAGAAGGGATTCTCGCAGTGCAGGCCGCAGAAGTCAATGGCCAGGGAGGGCTCGTCCGCGGCAGGCGCGGCAGCGGGGGCCGGCAGCGCCTTTGCGATTTCCCGCAGGCGTACGGGCCGGTCATAGTGGATACAGGCCTTCTCGGCGGCCTCCAAGTCCTGTTCGCTGCAAGCGGCAAACAGGCGGGCGCCCAGGGTCAGATTGTCAAAACGGACAGCCCGGACGGCCCGGGCGGGGTCTCCCTGACGGGCGGCGGCGGTACAAGGAGCGTTTTCGCAAAGCAGACACCGGACGGCTTCCTGCTTGAGGTGGAGCTGATTCATGGATATAGGGTTTTGATGATAGGCTTATCTGTCGGCGTAATAGGGATAGTCCCGAAGGAAAGTGATGCCCTTCATCGAAGGATTGTCACAGAAAATGCGTTTTCCATAGAGCAGGCGCCAGGCATTCTCGTAATAGTCCGGAGCCTCATTCAGCAGGGAATTGTAGCGGACGACCATCGAGGAATGGACGATATGCCCGTCACCGGCATAGATGGCCACGTGGGATACCCGGCCCGTCTCACGGTTGCCGAAAAACAGCAGGTCGCCCGGGGCCAGCGTGCTGAAATCGCCGGACAGGACCCGGCTCACATCCACGGGGTCGCCGCAGCGGAGCTGCTCGGAGGCATTGCGCGGGAGGAGGATGCCGGCCATGAAATAGCATTGGCGCACCAGGCCGCTGCAATCAAAGCCCTTGACGCAGCTGCCGCCCCAGAGGTAAGGCGTGCCCAAATAGGAAAGCGCCTCATCCACAACGCTTTGCGCCGTCCCTTTCAGGTCCTTCGGCGCCAGCAGGGCGCAGTTTTTCACCCAACCGAACTGCCCGGAGGGCAGGGCTACGCGGCGGAATCCGTGTTTGCGGGCGGCCAGGCGTCCCCGCACCAGCACCAGGACATCGCCCCGGACCAGGTCGCAGATGACGGGGCCCTTGTCGGTGGGCTCGGCATATACCTGGGCATAACGCGGCCCGCAGACCACTTTCTCCAGCCGGCGGTATTCCTGCAGTTCGCGCGGGTCCATCCGCGTCACCTGCAGGCGGTTGACCCAGGCCGTATAATCCGGCTCCAACAACCTGACTTTCAGCCAATAGCTGCTGCTGTCCAACACTTCCATCACGGACCCCATCAGGGCTTGGGTCTCCAGGGGCGACTCGTAGTCGGGCTTGGCGCGCAGATAGGCGGCGGAGACATCGACGACGGCGTAAGGCTTTTTGCTCTGGCCCCAGGCGATGGCGGCGGTCAGCAGGAGCAGGATGGACAGAATCTTTTTCATACTTTACTTTGTTTCGGGTACAATATTACGAATTTTTGTGTAACTTGCCAAAGAAATGGGCGCCGGAGGCCGGTAAATCCGGCCCGTGGGCCCCCGCAGCGGCTCGTCAAGGCGATACGCGCGACCTGAAAAAAGGATAAAGAATGGCAAAAGAGAAATCCGTATGGTTCTGCACTTCGTGCGGAAATGAGAGCCCGAAATGGCTGGGACGCTGCCCGGCCTGCGGGGAATGGAATACCATGGTGGAACAGACCGTCGCGACGGGCAAGCCCTCCAAGCAGCCGGCACCCCGGGGACATAAGCCCCAGCAGCTGCGCGAGATCGGCTCGGCCCAGGAGCACCGCATCTCCCTGCACAACGGCGAGATCGACCGCCTGCTGGGCGGCGGGCTCGTGGAAGGGTCGCTGGTGCTGGTCGGCGGCGAGCCGGGCATCGGCAAATCGACCCTGTCCCTGCAGATTCCCCTGGGCTGTCCGGACCTGAAGACCCTGTATGTCTCCGGCGAAGAGAGCCCCCGGCAGGTCAAGATGCGCGCCGAACGGCTGGGCGGCGACCTGAGCAACTGCTTCATCCTCAGCGAGACGCAGATGGAGGTGATTCTGGAGGAGGCCCGCGCCCTGCAGCCCGGCCTGATGATCGTGGACTCGGTCCAGACCATGTTCTCCCAGAACATCGATTCTTCCGCCGGCAGCGTATCCCAGATCAAGGAAGTGGCCTCGCAGCTGCTGTATTTCGCCAAATCCACCGGCATTCCCGTGCTGCTGATCGGCCATATCACCAAGGACGGCTACATCGCAGGTCCGAAGGTGCTGGAGCATATCGTGGACGTGGTTTTGCAGTTCGAGGGCGACGACAAAGGCCCATACCGGATCCTGCGCAGCATCAAGAACCGTTTCGGCTCCACCGCCGAACTGGCGGTCTTTGAGATGACGGGCAAGGGGCTCCGCGAGGTGACCAATCCTTCGGAGATGCTGATGCCCATGCATGATGAAAGCCTCAGCGGAACGGCCATCGCCGCCACCCTGGACGGGGTGCGTCCCTTCCTGTTCGAGGTGCAGGCCCTGGTCAGCACGGCGGCCTACGGCACGCCGCAACGGTCCGCCACCGGCTTCGACGTGCGGCGGCTCAACATGCTGCTGGCCGTCCTGGAGAAGCGGGCGGGGTTCAAACTGAATGCCAAGGATGTTTTCCTGAATATGGCGGGAGGCCTGCGGATTACCGATCCGGCCTGCGACCTGGCGGTGGTCAGCGCGGTCCTGTCCTCCCATTTCGACTTCGCCATTCCCCACCATGTCTGCTTCGCGGGCGAGGTGGGTCTGAGCGGAGAAATCCGCCCGGTAAACCAGGCGGACCGCCGTGTGACGGAGGCCGCCCGGTTGGGCTTTACCAAAATCTATATTTCTTCGTATGCCTCAGTCCCGAAGACCGAAGGTATCCAGATCGTCAAGGTCGCCGATATCCCCGCCTTGGTGAAACAGCTGTTCCACGGGTAGGGAAGGGCGCTACTTCCCGGCGAGGTGCAGCTCCCAGGCCCAGGCGGACTTGAGGGTGTCTTCGACGGAACGTTCCGCCTTCCAGCCGAGCTTTTCGTTGGCCAGGGTGGGATCCGCCCAGATGGCGGTCACGTCACCGGCCCGGCGCGGCGCGAATTTATAATTGAGTTTCAGATTGTTGACTTTCTCGAAGGCGTTGACGAGCTCCAGCACGGAGACCGGACGTCCGGTGCCGACGTTATAGACCTCGCATCCCTGTTCCATCTTGCCGTCGAGCATCCGGCGGACCGCATAGACATGGGCCTTGGCCAGATCGACGATGTCGATGTAGTCCCGCAGGCAGGTGCCGTCGGCGGTGGGGTAGTCGTTGCCGAAAATGGACAGGCATTCGCGTTTGCCGATGGCGGTCTGGGTGATGAAGGGGACGAGGTTGTTCGGCACGCCGCGGGGGAGTTCGCCGATGAGGGCGGACGGGTGGGCGCCGATGGGGTTGAAGTACCGCAGCAGGATGCCGCGCAGGGCACCGCCGGAGGCCTTCACCGTATCCTGCAGGATATCCTCGCAAATCTGCTTCGTGTTGCCGTAAGGCGAGGTGGCCGGCTGCCGGGGCGACTGTTCGGTCACAGGCACCTGCTCCGGCTCGCCATACACGGTGGCGGAAGAGGAGAACAGCACGTTGGGACAGCCGCTCTCCAGGATATTCATGAAGGAAATGAGGTTGTTCTTATAGTATTTCAGCGGCTCGGCGACGGATTCGCCCACGGCCTTGAACGCGGCGAAATGGATCACGGCGTCGATGGAATACTGGCTGAACAGCCGGCGGACGGCGTCCATGTCGCAGAAATCCATTTTGACAAAGGGGATATCCTCCCGTCCGGTGATCTTTTTCACGCCTTCAAAGCAGGTGAGGTCGCAGTTGGACATGTTGTCGGCGACCACCACATCGTAACCTGCCGCGATCAGTTCGACGGTTACATGGCTTCCGATAAATCCGGCACCGCCGGAGACAAGCACGGTTTTCTTCATAGTGTTTATTATGTTTGGACCGCAAAGATACGAAATTCTGTTGGATTTTTGTTACCTTTGCAAGTTAATAGGCATAATTTGTGCTCATGACGGGCACGGACAAAGAAAGACGATGAAACGGATGGCGGTCATATGGCTTTGCGGCTTGCTGTTGTGCTCCTGCGAGTTCTTCTCGGGGGTGATCCACGACGGCAAGGTGGTGGCCAAGGCTGGTTCCCACAAGCTCTACTCCTCCGAGCTGGAGCAATACATCCCTTCCGGCCTCAGCCCGGAAGACAGCACCCGGCTGGCCATGCAGTACATCAACTCCTGGGCGGCCGACCAGCTGTATCTGGACTTGGCCGAGAAAGAGCTCAGCAAGCAGGAACGGGACGTCTCCCGCGAATTGGAAGACTACCGGCGTTCGCTGCTCAAATACCGTTACGAGCAGGCCTATGTCAACCAGCGCCTGGACACGGCCATCACCACGGAGCAGATCGAGGCCTATTTCGAAGCCCACAAGGAGCAGTTCACCCTCCGCGTACCGATTGTCAAGGCCCGTTTCATGAGCTTTTCCGCGGATTCCCCCCAGCTGACGGAAGTCCGCAAGAAGCTCGCCTCGAAAAAGGCCGCGCAGCTCATCGAGGCCGACAGCCTGGCCTTCAGCACGGCCTTGCGCTATACCGATTATGGCGGAGCCTGGGTCGATGCCGTGACGCTGGCCGGCGAATTCGGCACCGACTACATGACGCTGATTTCCGGCATCAAAGAGGGCTGTTTCGAGATGGACGGAGCCGGGGGAGAGGTGTCCCTGGCCGTCATTTCCGACCTGATGAAAGCGGGGCAGACCGGCCCTGTCGAATATTATACGGAACGAATCAAGGATATTTTGCTCAGCGCCCGCAAACAGCAGCTGCTATCGACCCTGGAGAAGGATATGCTTTCCCGGGCCCGGGCGGGCGACGAATTTGTAATCTATTGACAGCATGAGAAAATTGACGATCATACTGGCCTTCCTGGCCCTGGCAACCTCCCTGCGGGCTCAGGAATATCCCGCCGGACTGGTGGACAAGAGCATCGCCGTCGTCGGCAATGAAATGATTTCCATCAGCCAGCTGGAGAATGAACTTCGGATGATGCGTGCCCAGGGTCTGGTGTCCAACTTCGACGCCAACGCCCGCTGCACCCTGCTGGAAAGCATGCTCGAATCCAAGCTCTTCCTGATGCAGGCCCGCGTGGACTCCCTGACCATCAACAACGACATGGTCTCGGCCGAGCTCAGCCGGCGGATAGACCTGATCCGGACCCAGCTCGGCGGCGACGAGGAAATGGAGAAATATTTCGGCAAGCCTGTCTATAAAATCCGTCAGGAATGGAAGCAACAGCTTGAGGACCAGAACCTTACGCAGCAGATGCAGGGGGCTATCGCCCAGAAGGTGCCCGAGATGACGCCCTATGACGTGAAGCAATACCTGGCGGCGACCGACTCGGCCGACGTTCCGCTCGTCCCGATCCGCTACCAGCTCAGCCAGATCTGCATCTATCCCGACCGCGAGGCGGCCAAGCTGGCCGTCAAGGAAAAACTCCTCAGCCTGCGGGAACGTATCCTGGGCGGTGAGAAATTCTCCACGCTGGCCCGGATTTATTCCCAGGACGGCGGCAGCGCCCGCCGCGGCGGCGAGCTCGGCATGGCATCGAAATCCGTCTTCTGGCCGGCTTTCTCCGATGCGGCCATGTCCCTCAAGCCGGGCATCATCTCCCAGATCGTGGAGACCCCGGACGGCTTCCATATCATCGAAGTCCTCGAAAAGCGCGGGGATATGTTCAATGCCCGCCATATCCTGCTGAAACCCGAATATACCCTGGAAGACAGGGAAAAGGCCTTCCATACCCTGGACAGCCTCCGCAGCGAAATCCTGGGGGGCAACGTGGCCTTCCAATTGGCGGCGAAATTCTATTCCCAGGACCCGACGACCCGGACGAACGGCGGCCAGATGGCCGACCCGAATACCGGTTCCGCCTATTTCGAAATCGACCAGCTCAAGCCCCAGGACTACAACGCCATCAAGGGCCTGAAAGAAGGGGAGATCTCCGAACCGGTGGAGTCCCTGGACAACGAAGGCCGCAACGGCAACACCGTCTATAAGATCCTGCGCGTGGACAAAATCATCCCCGCCCATCCGGCCACCTTCGAAGAAGACTACAGCATGCTGGCCGACGAAGCCCGCAACAAGCAGGCGATGGAGGTGATCGACAAGTTCATCAACGAGAAGATCCGCACGACCTATATCACCATCGACCCGATTTTCAAAGCATGCGAATTCGCCCGCGCCGGCTGGGCTGAAAAAATCGTGGAATGAAAAGTAAACTTCTCATAATCAGCTTACTGCTACTGCTGACTGCCCCGCTTCTACCTGCCCAGGATAAAAAGGACAAGGTGGATTCCCTGGTCAGTCTGCTCAGTGCGCAGTCCGTCCAGCTGATTGAGAAGCATGGCATGAGCTACCGGAAGGTGACGGGCCCGGCCCGTTTCTTCCACAACAATACCTACCTGGTCTGCGACACGGCCCTGTGGAATATGGAGAAGGAGGAAATCGAATGCTCCGGCAACGTGAAAATCCTCCAGAACGAGACCGTGCTGTCGAGCGACCGGCTGATCTACTTCATCAACGAAGACCTGGCACAGTTCCGGGGGACCCTCGTCCAACTCGAAGACAAGGACCACAACACCTTGCGCACCCGGCACCTGGACTACAACACCAAGGACAGTATCGCCGTTTTCGACAACGGCGGCGCCCTCCGCGACAAGGAGGGGCAGATCATCGAAAGCGTGACCGGGACCTACGAATCCAAGATCAAGCTGTTCACCTTCCAGAACGAAGTGAACATGTTCACGGATTCCATCTTTGTCAAAACCACCAAGCTCGAATACGACACGGACCGCAACAAGGCCTGGTTCGGCCGCGGGACCGACGCCTGGAAGGACGACGACATGCTTTCGTCCGACGCCGGCTGGTATGACCGCAACCAGGAGCTCTTCCTGTTCTATCGCAATGTCCACGGCATGAGCGAAGACAAGGAGGTCTGGTCGGATTCGCTGTATTTCTGGCGGAACACCACGGACCTCGATATGCGCGGGCATGTCCAGCTGATGGATACGGTCCACAACGTCTCCGCCGTGGCCGGGAAGGTGGTCTATACCGATTCCCTGTCGAAGGTGACGATGACCCGCGACCCGGCCGTCATCAGCAAGACGGGCGATTCCGGGAAGTCCGTGGATACGGTCTATGTGGGCGCAGATACCATTCTCTACCGCACGCGGATGGCCTTCCAGATTGATTCGGCGCAATATAAAGTGGCACGGACCCGTCTGGCGAATGCCATGTCCGATGCCGTCACGGCCTATCGGGTGAAGGCGGCGGAAGAAGCCCGCAAGGCGGCGGAGGAAGCCCGGAAGAAAGACCCGAATTTCCTGGCCAAACAGCAGGCGGAAGAGGCGGCGAAAAAACGTGAGGAACGCAAGAACCGCGGCCGGCAGGTCGATTCTACGGCGGCAGCCCAAGGCGCTGCGGCGGGGGCTTCGTCCATGCCTTCGGTCGTGGCGGATTCCCTTGAAGCCCAAGCTGTTGATGTGGCGGCCGACTCCCTCGATGCCCAGGCGGATTCCCTGATGGCGCAGGCCGACTCGCTCGGCGCGCTGGGGGCCTCCCGTCTGGACCAGATAGACTCCCTTGTGAACCGGCTGGATTCCCTGGCGACCAGCAAAACCGCCCCGGCCGCCGAGCCGGAGCCCCCCGTGGTGGAACTGGATTCCGCCGCACGGGCGAAGGCGGATTCGCTGGCTGCCATCCGGGCGAAATTCGTGGCCGATTCCACGGCTGTAGCCGACTCCATCGCTGCGGTCCGTTCGAAGTTCGTCGCCGATTCCACGGCCCGGGCGGATTCGATCCGGATCGCCGATTCGCTGGCCGCCCTGCCGAAAGACTCCACCCAGCTGGGCTTCCTGACGGCCCTGCGCAATGTCAAGCTCTACCGGGACGATATCCAGATGACCTGCGACTCGCTGGAATATTGCGACCTGGATTCCCTGATACGCCTGTACAAAGACCCGGTCATCTGGAATGAAATCCGGCGTCAGTACCGGGCGGACAGCCTGCACGTCGTGCCGAAGAACAATTATATGGACCGGGCCTACCTGATGTCCAATGCCTTCATCATCATCCAGGAAGACTCGACCAGCTTCGACCAGATCCGGAGTACGGAAATGCTGGCCTTCTTCGATACGAGCGGTACGCTCCGGCGCTTCGATGCCCTGGGCGATGCCAACGCCGTGTTCTACCTGGAGGAGGACAGTGTCTTCGCGACGGTGAACAAGAGCCAGTCCCGGATGCTCACCACGGAGTTCCTCAATGGCAATATCGACAAGGTCTATTACTTCGAGACGCCCAAGACCGATGCCTATCCGGTGGCGCAGATGACCCAGGAAGACCGGGTCCTGAAGGGATTCAACTGGCTTCCCGACCAGCGCCCCACCAGTCCGAAGGAAGTGACGGACTGGAAGGCGCGTCCCTCCGAGCGCAAGCGCTATGCCGCCCATCCCCGGGCGAAATATCCCCAGACCGACATCTATTTCCCGGGCTATATGGACGGGGTCTATAAGCAGATGCGTCAGAACGAAATCCGCCGGCAGGAGCGCCAGCGGCAGCGTGAACTGCGCGAAGCCTTCGTGAAAGACTCCCTGGCCACGGCGCTGCGGGATTCCCTGGTGGCGGACTCCCTGCGGGTCGTCGCCGATTCCCTCCACCGGGCCGATTCGGTCAAGGCGGTCCAGGATTCGCTGAAGGCCGTGGCCGACTCCCTGCAGGCGGTGAAGGATTCGCTGGACAAGGCACGGGCGGACTCCCTGTCCAGGGTTCCGAAGGATTCCCTGACTACGCCCGAGATGACGCCGGAGCAGCGCAAGGCGGCCGAGCAGGCCCGCAAGCGCCAGGAGAAGGAGGCGAAAAAGAAGGCTCGGGAAGAGGCCCGGGCGGCCCGTATCGCGGCCAAAGAGCGGGAATGGGCGCGGCTCGACAGCCTGGATGCCGTCAAGGACAGCCTGAAGGCCCAGAAGGCCCTGGAAAAGGAACGGGCGCGCAAGCTCAAGATCATTGAGCGGCAGCGCAAACAGGATCTGAAGGATATGCAGCGCCTGGAGAAATACCGCCTGCGCTTTGAACGCCAGCGGGCCCGGGAAGAGGCGCGTGCCGCACGGCGTGCCGCCCGTCAGGCGGCCCGTGAAGCCCGGAAAGCCGCCAAGAATCCACCGGAGCCCCAGCCGCAGCCGGACCCGGTGCCCGAAAAGGGCTGGATGAAAATCGAGAAAGTGACGGAGAAGGAAGGCCTCTAAAAAGTCGCTTCAGCGACCGGCCGGAGGCCGAAATACCCCCTAATAGGGGGTTCAGACGATAGTCTGAGGGGGTTAGGGGGCCCAAAGGGTATGGTCCAAATTATTCATTTGGGCCAGACCAAACTTCTTCCGGAGATTAAGAATCATGTCCACCGTCATCTCCTCCAGGTCATAAGACGGTTTCCAATCCCATTCTTCGCGGGCGCAGCTGTCGTCCATGCTGTCCGGCCAGGAATTCGCGATGGCCTGGCGCACAGGGTCCACTTCGTACCGCATCCGCAGCCCCGGGATATGCTCCTGGATCTTCTTGCGCAGGGTCTCCGGTTCGAAGCTCATGGCTGCGATGTTGAAGGAATTGCGGTGTTTCAGGCGGGTCGGATCGGCTTCCATGATATCCACGGCTGCTTTCAGGGCATCCGGCATATACATCATGTCCATGTAGGTGCCGGCCTGGATCGGGCAGACGAATTCTTCGCCTTTGACGGCCGCATAATAAATCTCCACGGCGTAATCGGTGGTGCCGCCGCCCGGCAGGGTCGTATAGGAAATCAGGCCCGGGAACCGCACCGAACGGGTATCCACGCCATATTTATGGAAATAATAGTCGCTCAGCAGCTCGGTCGCCACCTTCGTGACGCCGTACATCGACCGCGGGCGCTGGATCGTGTCCTGCGGCGTGCCCTGGTGGGGCGTCTCGGGACCGAAGGACCCGATGGAACTGGGCGTGAACACGGCGCAATGCTTCTCGCGGGCGATTTCCAGGATGTTCAGCAGACCGTTCATCTGGATGTCCCAGGCCAGCAGCGGCTTCTTCTCGGCCACGGCGGACAGCAGGGCCGCCAGGTTATAGATCGTGTCAATCTGGTATTTATCGACGATGTCGGCCAGCATCTGCCCGTTGCGGACGTCGGCTTCGGCACTCGGCCCGCTTTCCAGCAGAATCCCCTTGGGCTCGGCCCCCTGGATAAAACCGGCGACGATATTTCCCTCGGGATACAGCTTCCTGAGTTTCATGGTAAGTTCCGAGCCGATCTGGCCGGTGGAACCGATGACGAGAACATTTTTCATCCTGAAATGGTTTAGCTTCTGCACCCATCCGGAGTGCGTCGCAAATTTACAACTTTTTGTTATAAACCGTTGCAAAAATTGCATAAAAAAGATGGAAATGCAAGCAGAAAGTCATAACTTTGTATCCCAACGAAAGAACCACACACATTATGTACGGAAAATTCCAGAAACACCTTGCCGACGAACTTCAGGCTATCGAAGAGGCCGGCCTCTACAAACACGAACGCAACATCGTCAGCGCGCAGAGCGCCGAGATTACCCTTGAAGACGGCTCTAAAGCCCTGAACTTCTGCGCCAACAACTACCTGGGCCTGGCCGATTCACCCCGGCTGATCCGGGCGGCCGAGGAGGCGATGCACACCCACGGCTACGGCATGTCCTCCGTGCGTTTCATCTGCGGCACCCAGGACCTGCACAAGCAGCTGGAGAAGGCGGTTTCCGACTTTTTCCATACGGAAGACACCATCCTGTACGCTTCCTGTTTCGACGCCAACGGCGGCGTTTTCGAGCCCCTGCTGACCGCGGAAGACGCCATCATCTCCGACTCGCTCAACCATGCCTCCATCATCGACGGCGTCCGCCTCTGCAAGGCCGTCCGTTACCGCTATGCCAATGCGGATATGGAAGACCTGGAGCGTTGCCTCAAAGAGGCGCAGGCCCAGCGTTTCCGCATCATCTGCACGGACGGCGTGTTCTCGATGGACGGCAATGTGGCCCCGATGGACAAGATTTGCGACCTGGCCGAGAAATACGACGCCCTGGTGATGGTCGATGAGAGCCATTCCGCCGGCGTGGTGGGCAAGACCGGCCGCGGGGTGGCCGAACAGTTCGACTGCTATGGCCGTATCGATATCTTCACCGGCACCCTGGGCAAGGCCTTCGGCGGCGCGGTCGGCGGCTTCACCACCGGTCGCAAGGAGATTATCGACATGCTCCGTCAGCGTTCCCGCCCGTACCTGTTCTCCAATTCCATCCCGCCGATGATCGCCGCAGCGGCCATCGAGATGTTCAAGATCCTGGACGAGAGCAACGAGCTGCATGACCGCCAGCAGGAGAATGTGCAGTATTTCCGCGACAAGATGATCGCAGCCGGCTTCGACATCAAGCCGACCCAGTCCGCAATCTGTGCCGTGATGCTGTATGACGCCCCGCTGTCCCAGATATTCGCGGCCGCCATGGCCAAGGAAGGCATTTTCGTGACCGGCTTCTACTATCCGGTGGTGCCGAAGGGTCAGGCCCGCATCCGTGTGCAGCTCTCCGCCGCCCACAAGCGCGAGCACCTCGACAAAGCCATCGCCGCCTTCATCAAGGTCGGCAAAGAACTCGGGGTGATCAAATAATGCCGAGCTCCGTCGATTTGCGGAGCATTTCGGAGACATTTTTCACATCCATCTTGGCGTAGATCCGCTGCCGGTGCGTGTTCACCGTGTGGACGCTGAGGTGGATGCGTCCTGCTATATCGGCCGCCTTCAGGCCTTCCGCGCTGAGGCGGATGATTTCGATTTCACGCTGGGACAGGCCGATGTCGGCGATTCTGCGGCTGCGCTGCATCAGGATGTCGCCCACATAGTCCGCCACGCCGGCGTTCATCGATTCGGTCTTTTCGGCCAGGGCCTGGCATTTTTCGCGGATCGTTTCCGGCGGGAGGATGGCGGCGTCGGCGGACAGGCGCGCGATTTCCCCGCTGATGGCGTTGACGGGATTCCGGAGGTCTTTCGACAGGAATTCGATGATCTGCTCCTTGCTGTCGCTCTGTTTCTGAAGCTCTTCGGCCCGGCGGCGGGCCTTTCGTAACCACCCGGTTATCAGCAGGATAAGGGCGGCGCTCAGCAGCAGGACCAGGACCAGGATCCAGATCTGGTAGCGGCTGCGCTCGATCTGCTGCTCTTTCAGCTGGACTTCGTAGCGGGTCTCCATTTCCTGCAGGGCTTCATCCTGCTTCTGCCGGAGGTATTCCTGCATCTGGAAGACATATCTGTCGTGTGCGTCCAAGGCTTTTTCCGTTTCCCCTGTCCGGGTATATAGGCGCACCAGGCGGTCGTCCAGGGCGGCAGCCATGAGGTGGTCCGTCTCTTTGAGCCCGCCCCGGACCTTCTCGAACCAGGCGATGGCTTCGTCGTTGCGCCCGCCCTGCTGGAACCAGCGGGAGCGGAAGAGGATGCCGTTGCGCCGCAGGCGGGGAAGGTCATAGGTGTCCGCGAGGGCCTGCCCCCGGTCCAGCCACTGCCCGGCTGTCCGGTAGAGCTCCGGGTCTATGGGGTCCGACCAGCGGTTCTTGTTGATATACAGGGAGCCGATGATGTAGCAGGCCTCGGCCTGCTGCTCGATGCCGCCGCTTTCCTCGGCCAGCGAAAGGGCTTCCCGGGCATATTCCAGCCCCTCGTCGTTGCGGCCGGTATCGGGGGAGATTTCGGCGTAGGAACAAAGCTTGGCCTTGGCGATCAGGATGTCGGCGAGTTCGGTCTTGAGGCCGGCTTCCCGGGCGAGGGCCTCCGCTTCCCGGGCCTTCTGCCATGCGTCTTCGTCGCGGCTGGCCATGATGTCGATGCCGACGATGCCGGTCAGGGCACGGGCTTCCCCGGCGGGGGAACCGCTCTGCCGGGCCAGGTCCAGCGCCGCGAGGGCTTCGCGCAAGGCGGCGTCGAAGCGCTGCGCATTGAGGTGGCGGTCCGCCGCCTCCAGCCGTGCCGCTATCTCCTGTTCCGCGCCCTCGGGGGCTTTCCGACAGGCACCAAGCCCGGCTGTCAGGGCCCAGACAAGCAAGAATCCAAGCAGTCTTTTCATCTTCATTCTTTTTCACAAAGATAACAGGAATCCCTGAAATCGCGCAAGAAAAGTACCTTTTCAGTAGGCTTTAATGGCCAAATTACTGAAAAATCATTAACCTAATGACTCCGGAATTCAGGAAATTTGTAACATCCAAAAATCCTATCGCTATGCTACGAGTAAATAAAATTTCCTATGAAAGCCCTGCCGCGGAAGTCGTGCATGTGAAACTTGAAGGTATTGTTTGTGTCAGCAAGCTTCGCTACAACCGTACTCCGGGTAAGGTGGCAGATGATATTCTTGAAGATGAAATCATAGATGGAGGGTCTTTCTGATCAATACTTCGGTAAATTTTAATGTTTAGGAGCCGCAAGGCGGCAGGCTAAACGAAAACATACAGTTTAACAACAAAAGTTCATTGAAAACACTGTCAATAACGACCGCTCAGAAGGCTGCTGAGAGTGGGTGCAAAT
>JAFUWX010000038.1 GCA_017471025.1 Bacteroidales bacterium | reverse complement strand
TTATGCAATACTTTTCTGCTTTATTTTCAGCAATTTACGCATCTTTTTCGGAGCATTTGCACCCACTCTCAGCAGCCTTCTGAGCGGTCGTTATTGACAGTGTTTTCAATGAACTTTTGTTGTTAAACTGTATGTTTTCGTGTAGCCTGCCGCCTTGCGGCTCCTAAACATTAAAATTTACCGAAGTATTGTACAATCGGAATTATATCGTGTAAATCACTGCAAATTATGCGCCTAAGGACGCAGGAGCCGCATCAGGTCGTTCCCGCAGGCCAGGAACATCAGGCCGAAAATCAGCACCAGCCCGATCATCTGGGCCACCATCAGGAACTTCTCCCCGGGCTTGCGGCCCGTAATCATCTCATACAGCGTGAAGACGATATGGCCGCCGTCCAGGGCCGGGATCGGCAGCAGGTTCATCACGCCGAGCATGATGGACAGGATGGCCAGCAGATACAGGAAACGGTACCAGTCCCAATAGCCCGGGAAAGCCTGTCCGATGGCGATGAAACTGCCCACGGACTTGTAGGCCCCCGTGCTGGGCGTAGCCACCATCCGCAGGTCCTTCAGGTAGTCCGACACGGAGGTCCAGGCCATCCGGAAACCGGCCGGAATGGCCGTCAGGGCATTGTAGCGACGGGTCCGTATCCCCGGAATCTGGGCATAGATCAGCGCCCGTCCGAGGGTGTCCAGCCGCATATCCATCGCGAGGGTATCCGCTCCGCGCACGACGGTGACGGGGACGGCCTGGTCCCGCAGCCCTTCCACGGCCTCATGCGATTCCTGGACATAGGTCAGGGGCCGGCCGTTCACGGCGATGAAACGGTCGCCATGGCGGAAGCCGGCTTCGTAATTGGGGGAAATCTGCGGAATGGAATCCACGACGAAGGGCACGGCCACGGAGAACATGTCCGGATGCTGGAGGATATCCCCGGTCCGAGCCTGGTCGATATAGACGGACACGGTATCCGCCCCGCGCAGGAGGATCACCTTACGGACCTGCCGGCGGACGATGTCGGCCGCGAGCATGGAGAAATTCTCGGGGGCATAATCGTCCAGCAACAGGATGCGGTCCCCGGTCCGGAAGCCCATATCGTAGGACAACTCATTGACATAGATAGCATTGTCTTCATTGCTGAGGTAGGTTTCGCCCCATACGCCCAGGATGATGATGAAGAAGAAAATGGCCAGGATGAAATTGAACAGCACGCCGCCGGACATCACCAGCAGACGCTGCCAGGCCGGCTTGCTGCGGAATTCCCAGGGCTGCGGCTCATGCTGGAGGAAGTCCGTATCCATGGACTCATCGACCATGCCGTTGATCTTGCAATAACCGCCGAAAGGCAGCCAGCCGATCCCGTATTCCGTCTCATATTTCTTCAGTCCGGGGAACAGTTTGGAGAACCATCCCTCCTTGGTACTCAGGAGTTTGAAGCCGTTCACATCGAAGAACAGGAAGAACTTATCGACCCGGATACCGAAGAGTTTGGCGAAGGTGAAATGCCCCAGCTCGTGGAAAAGGATCAACACCGCGAGCGCCAGGATCACCTGCAAGGTTTTGACAAGGACGATCATACTTTCTCCCGGGCTTTGGCAAAGGTTTCTTCGTGCGTGGCGAGGATATCCTCGACGGAAGGATGGGCGAGGAAGGAGACCTCGTCCATCGCCTCCTCCACGAGACGGGCGATGTCGTAGAAGCCGATCCGGCCGGCCAGATAGGCGGCGACGGCGGCTTCATTGGCCGCATTCATGGCGCAGGGCACGTTTCCCCCGCGCCGGATGGCGTCAAAGGCCAGCTGCAGGCAGGGAAACTTCTCAAAATCAGGTTCTTCGAAGGTCAGACTGCCCAAGGCCGGGAAGTCCAGCTTGCGGTTGTTCAGCGTCAGGCGGTCCGGGAAGGCCATGGCGAACTGGATGGGTTCGCGCATGTCCGGACAGCCCATCTGGGCCAGGACGGCCCCGTCTTCGAATTCCACCATCGAGTGGATGACGGACTGCGGATGCACGACGATGCGGATATCGTCCGGCGCCGTGTCGAAGAGCCAGCGCGCCTCGATCATCTCGAAGCCCTTGTTCATCATCGTCGCGGAATCAATGGTGATTTTCGCGCCCATGTTCCACTGGGGATGCTGCAGTGCCTGCGCGCAGGTCGCCGAGGCGATCTGTTCCCGGGTCCAGGTCCGGAACGGCCCGCCCGAGGCGGTCAGATGGATCTTTTTCAAGCGGTTGCCGGCCGCGGCCATCAGGCATTGGAAAATGGCCGAGTGCTCGGAATCCACCGGAAGGATGGGCACCTGCTTGCGACGGGCCAGGTCCATGACGACGGACCCGCCGGCCACGAGGGTCTCCTTGTTGGCCAGGGCGATGGGCTTTCCCGCCTCGATCGCGGCCAGGGTCGGACGCAGGCCGCTGAAGCCCACCATCGCCGTCAGTACGAGATCGACATTGTCCGAACGGACCAGGTCGCAGACGGAGTCCATACCCGCAAAGACTTTCGTATCCGTCAGGGCGTCAGCTACTTCCTGGTATTTGTCTTCCCGGCATATCACCACCGCGTTCGCATCGAATTCCTTGGCCTGCTGCACCAGCAGCTCGGCTTGGGTATTGGCCGTCAGCAACTCCACTTCAAAGCGGTCCGGATGCTGACGCACCACGTCCAGGGCCTGCCGGCCGATGGAACCGGTCGAGCCCAATATCGCTATCTTTCTCTTCTCCATTAAAACGCAATATACTTGACCGGATCCACCGCCTCGCCCCGGTACCATAATTCAAAGTGCAGATGGCTGTCCTGCGCCTGGGTCCCGGCGTTGCCGACCAGGGCGATGGAGGAGCCGGCGGTCACTTTGTCGCCTTCCTTCTTGAGCAGTTTCTGGTTGTGCCGATAGACGGACAGGATGTCGTCGGCATGCTGGATGACCACGGTATAGCCATACGCATCGCTCCAGCCGGCCTGGACCACCGTACCGTCCAGCACCGCCATGACCACGGAGCCCTGCGGCGCCGTCACGTCGATATAGGGATGGACGACGGCCTCAAAGCCGCGCGACACGACGCCTTTCATCGGCACGAAGAAATGCATCCCTTCGATGGGCAGGCGGCGCACCTGGGCGCCGGAAAGGCCGAACTGCTCGGCCTCGCGGACCGTCTGACGCAGCAGGGAATCCTGCTGGATCAGGTAATCATGGCTCAGGGGGTTTATCTCCGCCTCGGCATGGCTGCGGATGACACTGTCTATGCGGACGGGATCCTCCCCTTCCATGACGCGGCGCAGGTTCTCCGAGTAGAACTCCCAACGGGTGATGACATGCTCCAGGGAATCGATCGTGATGGCATTCTGCATGGCCGCCCGGCGGGTGTGGGCATCGGGATAGCCCGGGATGAAGGTCCGTAGCGGGGTAAAGGCGACCAGGGACATGGCGCCGGCCAGCAGCACCGTGATGATGGAAAGGAGCGTCAGAAAAAAGGTCCACCGGGTAAACCGCAGGGTCCAGATGTGCTCGTGGGTGGTATCGTCCACAAGCGCCAGCCTGTATCGGTTCGTCCGGGGTTCTTTGGTCTGTCTATTGTTTCTTGCCATACAATTTGTTAACTTTGCAGGTTGAAATGGACAGGATCATCGGCATAGATTACGGAAGAAAACGCACCGGCGTCGCGGTCAGCGACCCGCTCGGCATCTTCGCATCTCCCCTGGAGACCGTCCATTCTGCAAAGTTAATAGATTATATCAAAAATTATGCTCAGGGCGAGCGGATAATTCGATTTGTGGTCGGATATCCGCGAAATCTGAGCGGAGCGCCGTCCGAAGCGGCCGCCGACGTGGAGGTCTTCCTGAAGCAACTGGCCAAAGCCTTTCCGGACATCCCAGTCACCCTGGAAGACGAGCGATTCACCTCCGTGCTCGCGCACCGGGCGATGATCGACGGCGGGATGAAGGCCTCCGACCGGCGCGACAAGGCTTCCGTGGACCGGATCAGCGCCGCCATCATCCTCCAGGGCTATCTGGACCGCATGTCGGGAGGTCCGTCTTTTGCAGTACCGCAGGACGCCATCCCCGAAAGCCGGTCCCGCAAGCCGGGCCGGAGGAAATAAGAACAAGCGCAGGCTCCGGCCTGCCACATAGCATAGACAAGATGATTCAACCCATTTACCTGTATGGTTCCGAGGTCCTGCGCAAGAAGGCGCAGCCGGTGGACCTCAATGACAAAGAAGGCATCCTGGCCCTGGTCCAGGACCTGAAAGATACCCTCGCCCATGCCGACGGCTGCGGCCTGGCAGCGCCCCAGATCGGCGTCAGCAGCCGGGTCGTCATCGTGGACGGCACCGAACTGACGGAGACCTACGACTACCTCAAGGATTTCCGCCGCACGCTCATCAACCCGGTCATCACCGCCACGAGCGACAAGCAGTGCGAATACAACGAAGGCTGCCTCAGCATCCCCGGCGTGTATGCGGACGTGCGCCGTCCCGCTTCCGTCACGGTGACCTACTACGACGAGAATTTCCAGCAGGTCACGGAGACCTTCGACAAATTCGCCGCCCGGATGGTGCAGCATGAGCTATCGCACCTGGAAGGGGACGTCTTCACCGACCATGTCGCCCCGATCCGTAAGAAGATGCTGTTGAAGAAGTTGCAGAACATCAGCAAAGGGAAGGTCCAGGCCCGTTACAATACGAAAATCAAATAAATATATATAGGAAACCGGCCGAAGATTTCTCTTCGGCCGGTCCCTTTGTGCGGGCAATGGGACAATTATCGAACCAATTTCGAGGATTTGATTGAGGTGTATCTATTTGGATTACAGGTTAATCATTGATCCGACAAAATAGCCATCAGTTCGGTGTTGAACCATATATACTCTTTGCCGATTCTCTCTTTTGTAAGAAGACCGAGGCCTTCCAACTGATTAAGGTACTTTTTGGCCGTATTGACACTCTTAATTGTATCTGACATAAGGTTCTTAGAACGGATATAGGGCTGTTCAAACAGCTTGGAAAGGTTGAGTCTGGCCAGTGGAAGTTTGTTCTCCCGGATGAGTCTTTCCGTCTTTTCCATCAAAGAGCGGATACGGTTTATCTTTTCAATGGTGTATTCCGATGTCTGGGAAACGGCCTCAAGCATATAAAGAATCCATGCCTTCCAGTTCCTGAGGCCAGTCACGCTATTAAGTGCATAATAGTATGCATCCTTGTTCTGGAGAATATAGGCGCTCAGATAGAGGATGGGCAGATCCAGGAGCCCCTTTTGAATCAAATAGATAATGCATAGGATTCGGCCTGTCCTGCCGTTGCCGTCCCGGAATGGATGGATGGCTTCAAACTGATAGTGAGCCATTGCCATTTTGAGGAGCGGGTCAATGGGGAAGGCAGAATCGTCGTTCAGGAAGTCAATCCACTCGGCCATCTTTTTTTCAACGACTCCTTTTCCTCTAGGGGGAGTATAGACGGTTTCCGCAATTAAGGACCCCCAACCTCTCTTTTTGATTACAATTTCTGCCTGATATGGACGAATTCCTTCGTGCGTCTGTTTGACTTGATGGAAGATGTCAACGACTGTTTCGACGCTTAGGTTTTTCTCTTTTTTGATGTCCTGGAAACCTTTCCAGAGAGCCTCCCTATAGTGTAGAATCTCCTTGGCCGGCCCCTCCAAGTAGTCATCTTCCTGGTAGGATAGTCTACGATAGAGTTCATCGTCCGTGGTAAATATATTCTCAATGGCACTACTGGCCTTTGCTTCCCGCAAGGCAATGGTATTGACGAAGATGGTCTGGTTGGGGAGCGTGGCCGCCAAGCCTTTTAACTCGGCCAGCCGTCTGCTTGCTTGCACCAGTTTGGCCCCGACTTCCTCATCCAGATATAATGACGTTTCAGGAGGAAGGGGCGGAAGTTGGTTGTAAGGAGTATGTCTATCGTATGCTTCCATTTTGACAGTTTTCTTTTCAATTGTCAAAAATAGCAAAAATTTGACAGATTGCAAAATTTCTATCAAAAAAACCGGCCCTCGAAGAGGCCGGCTTGTGCGGGCAATGGGACAATTATCGAACCAATTTCGAGGATTTGATTGAGGTGTATCTGTTTGGTTTACAGCACTATTGTTCGTCTGGTTTGGAAAATGGAAGTTCTTCTGGGGACTGAATATGGTCGATAGCTTTCTCTGGTGAAACTACACTCCGACCAAGCCGTTTCTCTACCTCTTTGCGGGCCGCTTTAGCCACCTCGGCACCTTCTTTGGCGATGCCGGCACGTTTCCACTCTTCCGTGAGTCCTTTGAGGGATACTAAAGAGGGGGGTTGAAGGATGCGGAACATCCCCTGCATATTAGCACAACGCATCTTTTGAGGCCCTCCTTCCGTCAATTCCCATGGAAAAAACGCCCTCAAGGGTAATCGAATTGAGTGAGTAGAAAAGAATTTCCCGGCTAACACGAAATGTACGCGAAAAGTGCTAACTTTGCAGGGTAAGAAACAGAAATTATGAACAGAAGAATTGTATTGATTGTCATGGCGGCCATGACATTGGTTGCGACGAGCTGCAATAAGAAAGATCAGCCCGCCGGCGAGCCTGAGTCTGCGGAAATAAGCATTGCCATCAAGGGTGCGCCCAAATCGGCGGTGTTGGTTGGAGAAAAATTTGCGCTCAATGTCGAGATTACACCTGATGATGCCGATGCAGGGACTGTCGTATGGAGTTCATCGGACCTCGCAGTCGCAAAGGTGAATGCCGATGGTTACGTTCTTGCAACCGGAAGTGGAAAGTGCGAGATCTCGGCAACGGCGGGCAGTGTCTCCGACAAGGTCGCAGTCAGCGTGAACGACCGCGACCCCGCCAAGGACGAGATGGGGCACGTCGGCAACGGCAAAACAGTCCAAGGGGAGAATAATGGTGAAGTTTTCTTCGAGGTTGGAAGTGCCTGGACGGGTTACCTCTTTTATCAAGGCGGGAATAATTCTATGACATATTACGACAACGGCACATTCAAAGCCGTCTGGAGCGGGACTAATGATTTAGTGGCCAGCGTCGGATATGATTATGGCAATCCCGTGAAATATCAGGATATGCAGTACGACTTCTATTTCAGGCACAGTAAGACAGGCTCCGCCGGCGGATATAGTTTCCTTGGCATTCACGGATGGGCGCTGAATCCTCTCGTCGAATTCTTTATTGTCGACGACTGGTTTAGCAAACCAGGGACCGCTTTGCTCGGTCAGAAAAAAGGCGAATTTGTTGTTGACGGCGTTACTTACACCATATACGAGAATAAGAGGTTCAATGCGCCATCCGTCTTAGGTGACATGCAAACGTTCCTTCAGTATTTTTCGGTCCGCAGTATTGCGCGCCAAAGCGGCCATATCGACGTCTCCGCTCATTTTAGAAAATGGGAAAGTCTTGGAATGAAAATGGGTGTTGATATGCGCCAACTTATGTACTATATTGAAGTCGGCGGCGGATCCGGCTCGCTGGACTGCGATTATTTATACCTGAGCGACGGAAAAATCTGATGGAATACCCGGCCATAGCTTTGACCGTTGAATTCATATAGGTTCTGGCAACCCCAAAAAGGATAATGCATGAGAAGTATGAGGCCTTTTATGCAAGTATGATGTGGGAGAGGATGTCCTTTCCGCCTTTAGCGTGAATCTTCCGAACTTTAGCGTAAAATCTCCGAAATCAAGAATTATCGAACAAAAAAACTGAACGCTGTTTCCAAGCTATTGGGGCGAATATCAGCCACTTACGGAAACGAAAAAGGACCGCCTCTTTCCGAAGCGATCCCTTTGTGCGGTTGGGGAGACTCGAACTCCCATGAGCCAACGCTCACTACCCCCTCAAAGTAGCGTGTCTACCATTTCACCACAACCGCATTTCCTACTTTGGGATTGCAAAGGTAAGCATCTTTTTGTGAATAACCAAAAAAAATTCGAAAAAATAAATAAGTCGCGCAAAATCTTTGGCCGTACGGAAAAGATTTCGTATCTTTGCACGCTTTTTCGAGAAAAAAGCAAAAGGGTAATTTATTCACAATCAAAACAGATTCACAATGGCTGTTAAAATCAGACTCCAGCGCCACGGTAAGAAGAATTTCGCATTCTTCCACATTGTTGTGGCTGACTCCCGCGCACCCCGCGACGGTCGTTTCATCGAGCAGCTTGGCTCCTACAACCCCAACACCAATCCTGCCACCATCATCCTCAACGACGAAAGGGCTCTTGCATGGCTCAAGGTCGGTGCCCAGCCTACGCTGACGGCACGCCGCATTCTCTCCTATGAGGGAATCCTCCTTCGCAACCACCTCGAGGCCGGTATCGCCAAGGGTGCGCTGACCCAGGAACAGGCCGACCGCAAGTTCGCGGATTGGAAGGCCCAGCGGGACGCCAAGATCGAGGCCAAGAAGGCCGGCCTGAGCAAGGCTGCCGCCGAGAAGGCCCGTGCTGCCAAAGAGGCCGAGGTAAAGGTCAATACGGAAAGAGCCGAGGCACTCGCCAAGAAGCGTGCAGAAGCTGAGGAGGCCGCCCGCACGGCTGCCGCAGAGGCTGCAGAGCAGGTTGAGAACGTCGAGAATACGGAGGCTTAATGCACCCGGACCCGGACAATCTGCTGCAGATTGCCAAGGTTCTCAAATCCAACGGGACCCGGGGAGAGCTGCTTATGAGCTTTCCGCAGGTTGACCCGGAAGATATGCTGGAAAACGGACCGGTGTTCATCATGTTTGATGGACTGCCGGTCCCCTTTTATTTGGAACAGGTCACCCCGAAGGGGCCGGTCAAGGCCCTGGTCAAGTTAGAGGGCGTCGATAGCTACGAGGATGCCGAGGAGATGGTCGGACAGGCGGTCTATGCCCCGGCCGACCTGTTTGAGCCGGAAGAGGCCAAAGGGCCTGAGGCGTTGTTGGGATGGACCCTGGCGGATGAAAACGGACAGGCTCTCGGCACGGTCGAGGACTATGAGGACATCCCGGGGAATCCCTGTCTGTATATCCATACAGAAAAGGGGCAGACGATGCTGCCCCTTCACGAAGATCTGATTCTGGATCTGGACGAATCGCGGAAAATCCTCCGCATGCGTATTCCCGAAGGCTTATTCTGACGCAGCGGTAGCTCCCAGGTACTGGCTGCGGACATCCTCATAGAAGGCGCACTCGGCGCTGGCGATATACGGCATCAGCCACAGATATCCGATACCAAGCGTAAACACGCAGAGAAGGGCCCACCCGATAAAACTCAGATGCAGGTAGAAGAGGTCGAACTTGTGCCCCTTCATCATCTTGCGGCTGGTCCGGATGACTTCCATCGGGCTGAGCTCCGGCTGATCCTTCAGCAGATACGGCACCATCGCATAGGCATAGTTCATGATGAGGCCCGGAATAAACAGCAACAGGGACCACAGATAGATAAAGATACCCCGCAGCAGCTGGGTCAGGAGCGTCCGCCCGTAACCCTGGGCAAAGCCCAGCCGGAAGGCGTTCCGGGTAAGGTTGTCGTCGCCGCTCCGCACCAGGCCCAGGAAAGCGTTCTGCACGCCTACGCCGAGAGGGGTAATCAAGAAGATACCGCCCAGGAACGTACCGAGGGCTGCCCAGAGCAGCATCGGTGACGGCGATGCAGGGTCAAGCGTCTGAGCAAAGTACTGCACCGGCCCGGCAATCACGAAGTAAATGACCAGATACAGGAGCATCAACAGGACGGCAGGCGCCCATTTCCCGCGAAGCGCATCGAGCGCTGCATTTTTATAGTCTTGGTTGTTCATAGGGATATGGATTTGTTAAGGTACATGTACTGGACTATTCGACAATCACGGTGCCGACGCAGGTCGCCGGGCCGGTCAGGTAGATATCGGCAAAGCCTTCGCCGCTGACACGGAAATCCACCGTCAGCCCGGCAATCCGGGCCCGCAGCCCGTAGGCCACCCTGTCCCCCTCCCGCTCCTGCGGGGCTTCACCATGCAGATACGCCGCCAGCGCCGAGGCGACAAGCCCCGTTCCGCAGGCGAGCGTTTCATCTTCTACGCCTTTCTCATAGGTCCGCACGACAATCTGCCCGCCCCGCCTTCCGACGAAATTCGCATTGGTCCCCAGGGGCGCGAAGCGAGGGTCATAGCGGACTGTGCGGCCTTCCGCGACTACATCGACCGCGTCGGGATCCCCGACGAAACGGACATAATGACGGGTGCCGGTATCCAGGAAAAACGTATCTGCGTCCAGGCGCTCCACCTGCGTGACATCGCGCATGCCCAGGCGCACAATCACCTCCCCTTCCCGGCGGGAAAGGATGGTCGCATCATGCAGGCCGTCCGCCGCCTCGAAGCGTAAGTCCTTGTAGCCCAGGGAGTCCGCAAAGGCCGCCAGGCAACGGCCGCCGTTGCCGCACATCATGCCGCCGGAGCCGTCGCTGTTGAAATAGACCATCCGGTAAGCGGCCAGCGCGGAGGGCTCCAGGAGGATGACCCCGTCTGCGCCGATGCCTGTACGACGGTTGCAGAGCCGCTCGATCCGGGCGGGGCTCAACTGTAGGGAACCCTCCCGGTTGTCGGCAATCAGAAAGTCGTTGCCGGCGCCGTGATACTTCTGGAAAATCATCGCAGATAATCGCCCAGGGCGACGGAGGCGGAGGTCTTCTCGTCGCGGTATTTGACAATCACCGGGCAGTAGAGGTGGATGCCGGCCTCCGCGGCAGGACCCTTGGATACAGGGCGGCTGCCGGAGACGACCACCGCGCCGCGCGGAATGATGATACGCCCATCGACCGGACGGATATATTCGCCCGTCGTGGCGTCAAAGACCGGCGTCGAACGGGTAATGATGACGCCCGAGGCGATGACGCAGCCTTCCTGCAGCAGCGTTCCTTCATAGATGCCGCAGTTGCCGCCGACGAAACAATTGTCCTCGACGATGGTCGGCAGGGCGCCGACCGGCTCCAGCACACCGCCGATCTGGGTGGCGGCCGACACATGGACATGCTTGCCGACCTGGGCGCAGGAACCGATGGTCACATGGGAATCCACCATGCTCCCCTCATCCACGTAGGCGCCGATGTTGACATAGGCCGGCGGCATCACGATGACGGAGGGGGCCAGGAAGGCACCCCGCCGGACTGAACTGCCGCCCGGGACGATACGGATTCCGTCCTCGGCCGTAAAACGGCGGGGCGGCACGGTATCTTTGTCGAAGAAGGAGAAAGCCCCCTGCGACATATCGGTCAGCGCGCCCAGACGGAAACCGCTGAGAATCACTTCTTTCACCCAGGTATTCACCTTCCATGCGCCGTTCTCTTTCTCGGCCACGCGCAAGGTGCCTTTTTCCAGACGCTCGACGACGTCGTAAAACTTTTCGAGTTCAGTCATATCGTTATTCCGTTTCCAATACACGCCTTAAGATTTCGAAAGTGCCCTCCACCGCCGGCGTCAGCGGGAGGCGCATCTCGGCCGTACAATAGCCCTGAAGGGACAGTCCGGCCTTCACCGGAATCGGGTTGCTCTCCACGAAGCAGGCCTCATACAGCGGCTTCAGGGCAGCATCCAGACTGCGGGCCTGGTCCCATTCGCCGGAGAGGGCGGCATCCGTCAGGGCTTTCATCCGCTGGGGCGCCAGGTTCGACGCCACGCTGATGACCCCGTCCGCGCCGGCCTGCATCAACTCCAGGGTCTGGTCGTCGTTGCCGCTCAGCACGGCGAAGCCGTCCGGCCGGCCGGCCAGGATTTCCCGGATATGGGGGATGTTCCCGGAGGCTTCCTTCACGGCGATGATGCCGGGAAGCTGCGCCAGGCGCAGGGCCGTGGCCGGCAGCAGGTCCGCTCCCGTACGGCCAGGTACATTGTACAGGACGATGGGGATGTCCGTCGCTTCGGATACAGCCTTAAAGTATTGATACATACCTTCCTGCGTAGGCTTGTTGTAATATGGGACCACCACCAGGAAGGCATCGGGGCCCAGGGACGACAGCAGCCGGATGTTGCGCAGGGTCGCCGTTAGGGAATTGGTGCCGCAGCCCGCCACGACCGGCTTGCCGCCGGAAAGGGACTTGACCAGGCGCAGGACGTCCACCTTCTCCTCGTCTTCCAGACAAGGCGTCTCGGCCGTCGATCCCAGCGGGACCAGGAAATCCACACCGGCCTGGACTTGCCGGCGTACCAGGCGCTCCAGCGCCTCCCAATCCACTTTTCCATCCCGGAACGGCGTCACCAGGGCCGTGCCGCAACCTTTCAGTACCATACGCAGATGTTTTCCGAAAGATACGGATTATCTTTCATTCGGCAAAAAATAATTCCCGGAATTCATGGACGCCTGTCAGGCCTTCGGTCATCCGCGCGGCCAGCACCGCACCTTCGGCAAAGCCCTGCCGGGTAAAGGCCTCATGCTCCAGGGTAATCCGGTCGAAAGCGCCTTCAAAGCCCACCGTATGGGTCCCGGCCAGTTCGCCGACGCGGACGGAACCGATATCCACGGGCCCGGGCATGGCCTGCCGGATGGCGGCGGCCAGGGTCTTGGCCGTACCCGAGGGTGCGTCCAGTTTGTGGCAATGGTGCTTTTCCGTCACATAGGGCGCATAGCCGCCCGACTTGGCCAAATACTTGGCTACCAGGCTCACCGCCGCCGTGAAGACATTCACGCCCACCGAGAAATTGGAGGCCCAGATGAGCGGTGTACCGGCCTTCTCGAAACAGGCGAACACCTCGTCACGGATATCGTCCCAGCCCGTGGTCCCGACGACGACCGCCTTGAAGCGGGCGGCCAGCACCGGATAATTGGCCCGGAAGGCATCCGGCACCGTGAAGTCAATGCACACGCTTTCGCGGGCGATGGCCGGGTCGAAGGAAGCGATATCTTCGCTGCACCCCACGCAGGGAATGCCTTGCCGAAGGAGCGTCTGCTCAATCATATGGCCCATGCGGCCATATCCGGAAATCACGACTTGTATCATAGGAATATGCGGTTATGAATCTCTGTTACCATTTCGCGGGCCCGGGCGGCATCGACCGGTGCGCTCAGGCTGAGCGGGGCTACGGACACCGCCGCGCCCGTTACGGCTTCCATCACCCGGCGCTCTTCGTCGCCGAGATTCCGGCCGATCAGGGAGACCAGCGACATGCCTGCCTGCTCCCCGGCCAGGGCACGGGAACCGATTTCCCGGCCGTCCTGGTCCGTCAGCAGCGCGACGCACTTGGGGCCGTCCGCGGAGTCCTGCTCCACGCGGGAACCGGGACAGGAAGGGTTGGCGGTATTCAGCACCAGGATCGGGATCTGGCGGGTCCTGGCGGGATAAATCGTCATCGGATGCAGCACGCGGGCGCCGAGCCGGGCCATTTCGGCCGCCTCGTCATAGGAGACGCGGATGATGCGGCAGGTCTCGGGCACATAGCGCGGGTCCGCCGTCCGGATGCCATCGACATCGGTCCAGATTTCCACCCGTTCCGCCCCCAGGGACATGCCGAAGATCGCGGCGGAATAATCCGAGCCCTCGAAGCCCAGCACGGCCGGGAGCCCGTCTTCCGTGCTGGCGATAAATCCCTGTGTTACAGTTAGTTCACTTGAGCTACCCACCACGCGGCGCACATCAGCCTCGATGCGGTCCAGGTCGGGTCGTCCGCTCATCCTGTCGCCCGTCACATGCACCATTTCGCGCGCATCGGCCCAGCGGCAGGGAATGCCGGCCTGGTTGAAGGCGGCGCTGACGATGGTGGAGGACAGCAGCTCTCCGACGGAGATGACGGCGGGCTGGTCATGCAGGCCTTCTATGCTTTGGCACAGGGCCTCCACGCGTGCCAGGGTCTCATCCAGCAGCGGGCCATGCAGCAGGTCCCGGCATACCTGGCAGTGACGGGCGCGAAGCGCTTCCATCGCCTCGGAAGGGTCCTGCGCGCCGGCGATCTCCACCAGCAGGCGGGTCACCCGGGCCAGGGCGGAAACGACGACGAGCGGCCTGTCAGGAAGCCGTCCCCGGACGATGTCAATCACCCGACGTATGGCAGCGGCATCCTGCACGGATGTGCCGCCGAATTTCATGACAATCATATCGTTAAGTCATCATAGATACGGACATATTGCGCGGCGGCGGCTTCCAGTTGGGAGAGCAGTACGAATTCCCGGTCGGTATGGGCCACCGTGATGCTGCCCGGGCCACAGAGCGCGCGACGGGCGAAGCGTTTCAGCTGGGGGGCGTCGCTGCCGAAAGCCACGGTGGTCTGGGGCAGGCCGGGCACGGTCAGGTAATGCATGGGGCTGTCTCCGCCATGTGCGACCACCTCCGCATCTGGGAAGGGCAGGGCTTTCACAATCGCCTCCGAGGCGAAGGTCGTCCGGAAATACAAGCGGAAGGAGACTTCCGGGCTGAGGATGTTCTGGGGATTGTCGCTGCGCAGCTGGCCGATGTTCCAGGTGGTTTCGCCCAGTTCGGGGTCCAGCGGAAAATCCAGGGCGCGCAGCCAGTTGCAGAAATCGACGAAGCGCTCCACCGCGCTCTCCCCGAGGGCCGGATAGCCCGAATGGCAGGCGCGTCCCCGCAGGGTCACGGAAAAGGACTGGGTGCCTTTGGAGGCGGAGACCATTTTGCCGTCCGTCGGTTCGCCGACCACCACGATATCGCCGCCGGGGCAGTCCCGCGTATAGGCCTTGGCGCCGAAGGAACCGGTCTCCTCGCCGGCGAGTATCAACAGGGCGAAATCCGTTTTCCCGCTGGCTTCCAGCTGTTTACAAGCCTCGAACATAGCCGCGACCTGGCCTTTCGCATCGCAGGCGCCGCGCCCCCGGATCAGGATATCCTCCCCGGCCGTCCGGCTGCCGTCCGGCAGGACGGTCCCCGGCGCCACCGGCTCGAAAACCGGCGGGATGTAGGGCGGCACCGTGTCGCAATGCGTGCAGAAATACAGCTTCGGCTCTCCCCAGCTGGCCAGCACATTGAGCGAGCCGTCCCCTACCTCGAAGGTCTGGACGCGGTTGCCAGGGGTCTGCAGCGCCACCGCAAGATGCTCGGCCACAGCCCGTTCCCGGCCCGAAGTCGAGTCCATCCCGAGGATATCGCGCAGCAGGGTCGTGTCCATCGGCTATTTCTTGGGGATTTCGAAACGCGATGCCGCTATCGAGGGCACCTTCTTGAAGTCGCTCATCGAATAGATCTCGGCAACGCCGGCGAATTCGATGGTCTCCATCCGCACCAGCAGCAGGTCGGATTTGCGGTAGCTCAGGGAAATCTTGGAAAAACCCTTCACGCCCTCTTCGCGTGCAGTCAGCGTAATATGATAATAATCAGCTACTTCCTTTACGGAAATATCCGCATTGTTCTCCTGGGCGACCTTGCGGGCGTTGCCCTGGATGCAGTCCACGAGCATATTGCGCAAGCCCCGCATCAGGGCGTTCTTGCTGGTATCGAACTTCGAAGGCTTGCCGGCCCGGCGCAGGTACAGCTGGTCGCCGTTGATGACCAGCATCTCCTTGGGGTTGTCATACACCATGGCCAGCTGGCCGGGTGCCGTGTAAGACAACTGTCCCTTATCCTTGATCACCTTGCCCGTAGCAGGCAGGGTACGCGTGCGCTCGAAGGCGCATTCCACATTCTTCAATTCTGCATTCGCCTTGGCTATCTTGGCGAGGGCCGCATCCTGGGCGGAAACCCCGGTCAGGGCCACCAGCATCGCGGCGAAAAAAGTCATCCATTTTTTCATAATATGCTTCTTTTCGGGCAAAGCCCGCCTTGTCTCTGCAAGAATCTCGCCAGCCTGTGTTCCGCTGGCAAAAAGACAAGTTGTTTCTATGCCAACAGCGCGTCAATCAGCTTCTTGCAATGTCCGGGAACAATGATATGATGGTTGCCGATCGGGTTCGTGAGGAAGTAGCTGACATCGTCCAGATGGAGGACCACCTGCGTCCGGCAGAGGTCGGGCTGGGCGAGGTTGCGCAGCAGGGTTCCTTCCGCGGCAAAGTGCCGCGAGAGGTCGCCGGCCACCTTGAACACCGTCACAGGGCCTTCCTGGACATGGCCGCGGATGCCCACGCCGATGCCCGATTCATAATGGGTATCGAAGGCATAGCGGGTGACCATGTTGAGCGGCACGGTACAATGGGCGAACAGGACTTCGCCGGTGTCCGGGTCGATGCGGGAAGGATTGGCCTGGAAGCCGGTGACGCCGGTCAGGGCCTGGGCGATGGCCATCGTCAGCATCGCCGGGATATCGCCTTCGCAGGTGGCCACAATGCCTTCTTCGTTGAGTTTCGCCAGGGCGAGGCAGCCGGTATTCTGCACCGCGCCGAGCAAGTCGAAGCAGCGCAGGGTCAGGCCGCTGAGCTGATAACGGCCCACCAGCACCTGAAGGGCCTGGTAAATGCGGTAGGCGCCCGGCGCCGCGGCTTTGACGGGCTCGGCCGCGTCAAACAGGGGCGTCCCGCAGGTGACGCGCGCCATCACCGGGTCCTCCGGCAGACGCTCGATTTCCTCCAGCAGTTCTTTCATCGGGATCTCCCTGATGGTCAGGCCGAGGCGGCTGGACAGGGCGTAGGTGTCCGCCTGGCTGGCAATCAGCCAGTCCGAGGGCTTGCCGATCACGCCGAAACGCTTACCGCGCAGGGACTTACGCGCCATTTCCAAGGTTTCCAGCAGCTGGACGCGTTCCCGGATATAAGCCGGTTTGCCGTGGAGGATCTCCCCCGGGATACCCTGCTGGCGCAGGAAGGAGAGGATTTCCATCGAGGCGGCCAGGGAGTTGCTCTTGCCGGAAGTCAGCAGGTAGAACGGCTGCGGGCTGCGGGCGAGCAAATCGGCCAGCATGGGCTTGAACACCCCTTCCGTGCCCCCGGTCCGCACATAGATCAGGTTCAGGTCGGCATCGCCATAATCCTTGTAATCAGCCCCTTTCAGGGTATAATCCAACCCGAGGCTCCCGAGGAATTCCTGGGTCACCGCTGCCACTGCCTCTTCATTGTGCAGGGCGGATGTAAGCGTGTAGATGGCTATCATGTCCGTTGTTCTATTCAGAAAGGCAAAGTTACGAAAATATCCGCACATCCGGAACGGCCGGCGGCTATTCGTTTATTTATGGTCAATTTGTTTTCCGCTATTGGTTTACATTTTTTAATTTCATACCTTTGACGGTAAATAACTGTTAAACTATGAGTAAGCGTTTCTTCACCATCCTGATAGCCGCAGCGGCAGCAGGTTTTCTCTCTTGCAACAAGGTCAATCCGGCACCGGAAAACAGCCAGGACCCCACGCCCTCGGGCGAGGCCGTCGTCCTCACCGCGCCGCAGCTGACGGCCAGCCCCGCCGAGGTCACCATCGACCAGGCCGAACTGGAAGTCACTTCGCTGACCCTCTCCTGGACCGACGCCGTGCCGCAGGGCAAGACGGCCGAGGTCTCCTATACCGTATATGCCAACCTGGCTTCCAAAGACTTATACGCCAAACCGGTCACCTATCCGGCCGGGAAAGGACTGGAATATGGCTTCACGGGCCGGGAGCTCAATGCCCTGGCTGCATCGCTGGACGTCCCGGAAGGCGCCCAGACCGAGTTGCAGTTCTCCGTCTATGCCAAGGCCGCTTCTTCGGACATCGAGACCGTCGTCTCCAACATCGTGAAAGTCAAGGTCAGCACCTACAAGGAGGAGATCGTCATCCCGGATGTCCTGTACATCGCAGGCAGCGCCACACAGGCCGGTTGGGATGTCAGCAAGGGACTCCCCATGCCCAAATTCGGCGACCTGTACAGGGCTGAGGGCGTGCAGATCAATGTCACCATCGGCGACACCGGATTCAAATTCTACTTCGCCAACGACGGGTCGAGCGACGCCTTCTTCGGCCCCGACCTGAGCTCCGACACCTTCGGCAAAGCCAAGCTTTACACCGAGGACGACGGCACGGCCAACCTCTTCCAGCCGGCCAGAAACGGCTATGGCAATGGCGTTTACACGATCACCTTCGACCCGAAGGAGCTGATGATGACGATGGAGCGCACTGGCGATATCACCTATGACGTGGAACTGGGCGAGTTCGTCTATCCCCAGGGCGACTGCTTCCCCTGGCACTGGAGCTTCGACGGCCCGATGGAAAAGGTCGGTGAGAAAGTCTATGAAATCAAGGATGTCCTCTGCTATTGGGGCGACAACGGCGACAGCGGCTTCAAGATTTTCATCGGCGAAGGGGTCTATTCCCCGTATTTCGCCCAGGGTGACGATGCCACGAAAGACAAGATTACCATGCAGCTCGTCGGCGATTCGGAGGTACCGCAGTTCTATCCCGGCCTGCTCGGATACGAGAACGGCTATTACGACATCACGGCCGACTTCGCCACGATGGTCCTGACGCTCACGCCCAAGGACGGCCCCGAGCAGCCCGGCGGAGACTATGACCCGGCCACGGCCATCTATGTCTTCGGCGGCGGCTTCGAGAAATATGCGGAATGGACCTTCGACCGTGCCCTGGCCCTGATTCCGCAGGGAGACGGCACCTACGTCAGCGAAAGCGAGATCTACCTGAACCAGTGGTGCTATTTCAAGCTGGAGATGCAGGATTGGACCGAGTTCGTCCGCGACGCTTCCGCCGACGACTACTGGACGGCCGCCCCGCGCACCAAAGACCCGGACAACGACTGCAACTTCGTCCCCGGAGACGGCATCAGCGGCTTCAGCGACGGATATTATACGGTGAAATTCGACCGGAACACCCTGAAGGTCGAGCTGATCAACAATTCCCCCATCGACCCGGAAACCGCCTTCTACCTGTATGGCGGCGGCTTTGAGAACGGGGTGGCGGACTGGAGTTTCGACGACAAGAACGCCCTGGTCCCCACCGACGTTGCCGGCGTATATGTCAGCCCCGGCACCATCTGGCTGAACCAGTGGTGCTATTTCAAATTCGAGAAACGGGACTGGACCGAATACGTCCGCGACACGGCCGCCGACAACTACTGGACCGTGACGCGCCGCACCTGGGACCCGGACAACGACAGCAGCTTCTCGCCGGGGAACGGCTTCTCCGACTGGCAGGACGGGGAATACAAAGTGACCCTGGACCTCAACAACAACACCGTCACCCTGGAAAAGCCATAAGCCATGCGCCCAAGGATCATCCTCCTTTCCTGCCTTCTGCCGGGGATCCTGGCCTGCAACGGCGGATCAGAATACCGCAACATCGCCCTCCACCGGGCCGCCCTCCAATCCTCCGCCGTCAACTATGACCTTACGGCTCAGATGGTTACGGACGGGCTCCGCTGCGAGCAGGTCCCGACATACGATGTCTTCACCCTGGACGGCAAGCCTTTTTCCAAGAAGAAAGTCGAATGGCTGCATGACCTGGCGGACTGGAGCCTGGTGCAAATAGACAGCGGCAGCTTTGCCTACAGCGCCGTCTTCGCCCGGCCCATGGCCGCCGAAAGGATGCGGCTCAAGGCCAAACCCCACTTCAAGGAAACGGCCTGTGGGGCGCCCTACCGGCTGGACATGTACACCAGCGAAGACGGGGAGAACTGGCAGAAGGTCTATTCCCGCCAGGGTACGGGCAGCCCCGAACTGGACCCGTACTGGTTGGATTTCATCCTGGAAGCTGACTTGGGCGGCGTCCGCAGCAACCGGGGATACAGGCTGGAAATCGACGCCCCGGACGTAGCCTTCTGGGACATCGGCGACTTCGGCCTCGTACTGGACGGAGAGCGCCGGTACTGCCTGGGCGCAGCCCCGGTTCAAAGCGCATGGGTGGCTGAAGGAACGCAGCAGGAATGGATCAGCATAGACCTGGGGGCGGAATCCACCTTCGACAAAGCCGTCGTCCAATGGCTGACCCGACCCGTCTCCGGTGCCCTGCTGGTCTCGCGGGACGGCCGGAAATGGCGGGAAGTGGCTTCCCTGGACGGCCAGGACACGCTGCGCTTCCGCCGGGCGCGGGGACGCTATGTCAAGGTATCCGTCGATGCCGCAGCGGAGGGAGCCCGCCCCGCCATCGGAGAAATCCAGGTCTGGGGACGCAATAACCTCCAGCCGCGCAGTGCGGACTGGACCCTCGTGCGCGCCGACCTGGCCGACGACCCGCAGGCCTGGATGCCGGCCCGGGTCCCCGGAACGGTCCTCTCCTCCTACATCGACGCCGGCGCCGTGCCGGACCCCTATTACGCCGACTGGAACCAATCCATCTCGCATGCCTATTTCCGGCACGATTTCATCTACCGGGGTTCCTTGCCGGCGCCTGCCGGCAGCGGGGATAAAGTATGGCTCGTCTTTGACGGAATCAATTGGAAGGCAGATATTTCCATGAACGGACAGGCGCTCGGGCGCATCGACGGGGCCTTTACCCGCAAGCGTTTCGACGTGACGGATATCCTCCGGGACGAGAACATCGTCCAGGTCCGGATCCATCCCCTGGAACATCCCGGCGTGGGCCGGGGCAACACCCGCGAGCGTAATGCCTACAACGGCGGGATCAGCGGCTACGACAGCCCGACCTTCCTGGCCTCCATCGGCTGGGACTGGATGCCTTCGCTCGCCGGCCGGAACATCGGCATCTGGAACTACGTCCGTCTGGAGCGCAGCGGCACCGTGCTGCTGCGGGACCCCTATGTACGGACGCACTTCCCCGGCGGAGACACCACCCGCGCCGTCCTGGCAGTCGGTGCCACGCTGCAAAATACCGACTCCTCGCCGGCAGCTATACGCTGGACCGGCCGGATCGGGGAGCTGGACTTCAGCCGGACCGTCTCGCTAGCGCCCGGCGAAAAACGCCAGGTGGATACGACCCTGGTGATGGAGCAGCCCCGCCTGTGGTGGCCCAACGGATACGGAGAGCCCTATCTGTATGACGCCCGGATGCAGGTCGAAGGCCATGACAGCACGGCCTTCCGGGTGGGCATCCGCGAAATGACTTATGACACCGCGGACGGACGCCTGACGGGCTATATCAACGGACGCCGGCTGGTCGCCCGGGGCGGCAACTGGGGCTTCTCCGAGGCCAATCTCCGCTATACCGCCCGGGATTACGACATCGCCGTCGGCTACCACCGCCAGCAGCATTTCACCATGATCCGCAACTGGGTGGGCCAGACCGGCGACGAAGCCTTCTACGAGGCCTGCGACCGGCATGGCATCATGGTCTGGCAGGATTTCTGGCTGGCCAATCCCGGCGACGGCCCCGACCCCTTGGACGAAGCCATGTTCCTGGACAATGCCGGAGATTATCTCCGCCGCATCCGGAACCATCCCTGCATCGCCCTGTATTGCGGACGCAACGAAGGCATGCCGCCCGCGGCCATCGACGCCGCGCTGCGGGATTCCATCCGGGCCCTGACGCCCGATATCCTGTATATCCCGCATTCCTCGCGCGGGCTGGTCAGCGGCGAGGGCGGATACTGGCGGGAGGATGCCGTGACCTTCTTCACGGCCAAGGGGCAGGACCGCATCCACAGCGAGCGGGGCATGCCCAACATGATGAACTACGAGAGCCTCATCCGCATGATGCCGCCCGAGCAGGCCTGGCCCCAGGGACAACTCTGGGCCGAGCACGACTGGACCCTGCAGAGCGCCCAGCGGGCCGGGGTCTTCAACGCCGCCGTGGAGCGGATGTTCGGCCCTGCGCCGGATGCCCGGACCTTCTGCCAGTGGGCCCAATGGATCAATTACGACGGCTACCGGGCCATGTTCGAGGGACGGAGCGCCCAGCGCCGGGGACTGCTGTTGTGGATGAGCCACAGCGCCTGGCCTTCCCTGGTGTGGAGCACCTACGACTACTGGTTCGACCCGACCGCCTCCTTCTTCGGGGCCAGAAAGGCCTGCGAACCCCTCCATATCCAATGGAATCCGGTCTCGCGGCAGGTGGAGGTCGTGAACGTCTCCGCCGGCGCCCGCAGGGGCCTGACCGCCCGGGCCGAAATCCTGGACATGTATGGCAAAGTACTGGATACCCAGGCCTTCGCGCTTGACTCCGAAGAAGACAGCACCGTATCCTGCATGACCCTGGAAACCCAGGACGCCCCGGTCTGGTTCTATCGCCTGACCCTGCTGGGCGGAGAAGAGGTCCTGTCGGAAAACTTCTATGTCCAGGGGCGGGAGACCGACAACTTCCAGGCCCTGCTGACCTTGCCCAAGCCCAAGGTGAAGCTGTCCATCCTCAGCCGCGAAGACGGCCGGGTGGTGGTCCGGGTCCGGAACCTCTCCGACACCCCGGCCATGATGGTCCACCTGACGGCCCGCACGAAAACGGGAGAACGCGCCCTTCCCGCCTGCTACTCAGACAATTATTTCCACCTGATGGGCGGCGAGTCCCGCCTGGTGACGGTTGTCGCCGGGGAACTCGACCACCTCGATTTCGAAACCCTCTGACAGATTGGTATGAGATATCGCATGAAATGCCTGCTGCCCTGCCTGCTCAGCCTCCTTCCCCTGCTCTCCTGCAACGGGAAGGCGCCCGAGGAGGATCCCAAACCGGCAGCGCCCCTTACGCTGGGCCCGCTCATTGACGGGCAGGCGACCCTGCTGACCCGCAACCTCCACCAGAACCTGTGGGACCTGATGGACAAAGGCACCCTGTTCGGGGCGCAGATCCCCACGCTGTACGGCCTGGACGGCGGGACCAAATGGTTCGACACCGACGGCAGCGCCGCCGATTCGGACACGAAGTTCATCACCGGTTCGCACCCGGCCGTCTGCGGCTGGGAGATGAGCGGCATCGAGGTCGATGACGAGCTGAATATCGACGGAGAGGATTTCGACGACATCCGTACGCATATCCAGGCCGCCTTCCGGCGGGGCGCCGTCAACACCCTGTCCTGGCACTGCCACAATCCGGTCTCGGACGGCAATTCCTGGGATGTGACCCGCGCCGTCTATGCCATCCTGCCGGGCGGGGACTACCACGCGAAATTCAAGGGTTACCTGGACCGGGCCGCCGCCTTCATCAGCAGCCTGACCACGGACGGCGGGGAGCTGATCCCCATCATTTTCAGGCCTTGGCATGAGCATACCGGAGGCGGTTTCTGGTGGGGCAAAGGCAATGCCACCCAGGAAGAATTCGTCGCCCTGTGGCAGTTCACCGTGCAGTACCTGCGCGATGAAAAAGGCCTGCACAACCTCATCTGGGCCTATTCGCCGGACATGACGCACATCTCCTCGCGGACGGACTACCTGGAATACTGGCCCGGGGACGAGTATGTGGATATCCTGGGGCTGGACGCCTATGACAGGGACGGGGCCAACTATGGCCACAAAGGCCTGCAGCTGGTCCGCCTGGGAAACGTCATCGCCCGGAGCAAGCAGAAAATGTTCGCCCTGACGGAGACCGGCCTGGAGAACAACAATCCCGAAGAATCCGCTTACTACAACAAGAAATGGTGGACCGAAATGCTCTACCATATCCTGGAGGGGCAGCGGGTCGCCTTTGCCCTGGTGTGGCGCAACGGGGACCTGCCGCGTAACGGCGGGCACTATTTCAACGCCTTCCGGGGCTGTTATTCCGAAGAAGACTTCCGTGCTTTCGCGGCCCGGCCGGACATCCTGTTCGAGTCTGACCTGCCCAACATGTACGCCCGATGAGAAGAGTCCTGCTGCTTGCCGCCCTGCTGGTCACCGCCTGCGCCGATCCGACGCCGGAGCGGGTGCGGGACTATATCCGCACGTCCTGGGAGCGGACGGTCCGGGTGAATCCGGAGGACGACGGGACACTGATCGGCCTCCCCTGCCCCTACACGGTGCCTTCCCCGGAAGGCATGTTCCAGGAAATGTATTATTGGGATACCTATTTCACCAACGAAGGCCTGCTGGCGGACGGTCTGACGGAGCTGGCGAAGGGCAATACCACCAACCTGCTCGCCCTGGTGGACCGCTACGGCTTCGTTCCGAACGGAAGCCGCACCTGGTACCTGTCCCGTTCCCAACCGCCCTTCCTGAGCCTGATGGTCGCTTCGGTTTTCAACCGCACCCGCGATACCCTCTGGCTGCAAGGCGCTTACGAAACGCTCCGCAAGGAATATGACTTCTGGATGACCCGCCGCATGACCCCTTGCGGGCTCAACCGCTACAGCGGCCAGGACGCCCCGCAGTGGCTGATCGACGAATTCGTCGTCACGGGCGGTCAGCGGCTCGCCGCCGAATTCACCTGGGAAGACCAGCAGGAACATGATGCGCTGGGCCGCCAATTCACGGCGGAGGCCGAATCCGGCTGGGACTTCAATCCCCGTTTCGACCGGCGCTGCGAAGATTTCTGCCCGGTGGATCTGAACGCCCTGCTGTATGCCTTCGAGAGGAATATGGCGGATTTTTCCCGGACGCTGGGCCTGGACCCGGGGCCCTGGGAGGAGGCTGCACAGGCGCGCAAAGCGCGGATGGACACCCTCCTCTGGGACGGAAACTGCTATTACGACTATGACTGGGTGAAGGGCCGGCGCTCCGACGTGCTGTCGGCCGCCATCTTCACGCCGCTGTTTACCGGCATGGCCTCCCAAGGGCAGGCCGACGGCGTGGCGGAGGCCCTGGGCCGGCTGGAATTCCCCTACGGCCTGGCGGTCTGCGAAGATAAGCCTTATCCATATGCCTATCAATGGTCTTATCCGAACACCTGGCCCCCGACCACCTTCATGGCCGTGTTCGGCCTGGACCGCTACGGCCACAAAGAACAGGCCCGCCGCCTGGCCCGGAAATACATCGACCTGGTGTGCCGCTCGTTCAAGATGACCGGCAAAATCTGGGAGAAATACGATGCGGTGCAGGGCTTCAGCAGCCCGGGCGAAGAATACCAGACGCCCGAAATGCTGGGCTGGAGCGCTGCCACATACAGCTGTTTGTACGATTATATCCATTCTTTATGAAAAGAATACTCACCTTTTTGCTTGTGCTGACCACTGTGCTGCCGCTCTGGGCGCAGACCCGCGGCATCAGCGGCACCGTCACGGACCCCTCGGGACAGCCCGTGGCCGGAGCGGCGGTCTTTTCCGCCGACGGCAAGCAGTTCACGACCACGGACGAACAGGGGCGTTTCGCCCTCCGTGCGGATGCGGGAACCGTCCTGACCGTATCCTTCCTCGGTTTCACCGACACGACGCTGACGGTGACGGCCGCGCAGGACAGCTATACCGTCATCCTGGCCCCCGACGTGCAGATGCTGGATGACGTCGTGGTCATCGGTTACGGCGCCGTCAGCAAAAGCGACCTGACCGGCTCCGTCGCCTCCGTCAAGATGGGTCCGCTCTCGGACATCACCTCCAGTTCGGTGGACGGCCTGCTCCAAGGACGGGCGGCCGGACTCCAGGTCATGAACACCTCGCAGGATCCGGGTGCGACGGCCACCATCCGCATCCGGGGCAATTCCTCCATCAACGGATCGAACACCCCGCTGATCGTGGTGAACGGCTTCCCCATGGGTGAGGCCGGCAGCCTGACCTCCATCAACACGGCCGACATCGCCTCCATCGAAATCCTCAAAGACGCCTCAGCCTCAGCCATTTACGGCTCCCGCGGCGCCAACGGGGTCATCCTCGTCACGACCCGGGACGCCAAGGAAGGCGTCACCACCGCGACGTTGCGCCACCAGACCGTCATCAGCACCCTGTCCGACAAGCTGGACATCTGGTACGACCCCATGCTGATGGCCCAGGTAGCCAACGAAGAGCAGACGAACGGCGGCCTGACGCCCCTGTACATCGGCCAGACGCTGGGCGGGGTCTATTACCCTTCCCTGCTGGAAATCCAAAACGGGCAGTGGGCCCACACGGACTGGGTCGATCTGTGCCTGCGGACGCCCGTGGTCAACAGCACCACGCTGGCCGTCAACAGCGCCTCCAGCAAGGCTTCCTTCAACCTGAACGTCAATTATTACGACGACGAGGGCCTGTATAAAAAAGACGCCTACCGGAAACTGAACCTCAACCTGGGCTTCAGCTACAAGTTGCTGGACAACCTTACCGTATCGACCTACGGCGTACTGTCCGCCACCACCCGCAACAAGATGGACGGCCTGGAATACGGGCGCAACCCCCTGTGGCCGGTCTATAACGAGGACGGGAGCTATTACCGGGCTTCCGCCACGGATTTCAGCCACCCGCTGGTGCGCCTGGAAGACTATTACGACCAGAGCAAGGGCCGGGACATCGCCCAGTCGGGTGCCCTGGACTGGACCATCGTGGAAGGGCTGAAGTTCCACACCCAGATCGACTACCGCTACAATTCCTCCGTCCAGGATATCTACGAGGCCTCCACGACCTCGCAGGACGCCTTCGACAACGGCGGCATCGCCAAGGTCAACATGGACAAGTACCAGGATATCCTGAGCGAAACCTACCTGACCTGGTCCCGCAAGTGGGAAGACCGGCACGACCTCACCCTGATGGCCGGCCATTCCTTCGACCGCGAGGAAAAACGCGGCCTCTACACGACGGCCCGGGGCTTCGTCAACGATGTGCTGCGCAACGAGAACATGAACGCCGGCGACCCCGAGCTGCGGCAGATTTACAACGACGGCTATTACCTGAGCAAGCTGCTGTCCTTCTATGGCCGGGCCAATTACGCCCTGATGGACAAGTACTTGTTCACCCTGACGATGCGGGCGGACGGCTCCACGAAATTCGGCACCAACAACAAATGGGGCTTCTTCCCCTCCGGGGCCGTCAGCTGGAAGGTCCACAAGGAGGATTTCCTGCAGGGCGCCACCTGGCTCAACGAGCTGAAGCTGCGCGCCAGCTACGGGGTATCGGGCAACCAGGGCATCAATTCCTACCAGACCCTGGACCGCTACGGCATGGAGAAATTCTGGAACGGCGGCTCCTGGAAGACCGTCATCGGACCGGGCTATGAGGTAGGCCGGACCGGAGCCAACGACCGCTACATGGTCTGGGGCGGCATCTCGAACCCCGACCTCAAGTGGGAAAGCACCTCCCAGGCCGACATCGGCTTGGATATCAAGGTGTTGGACAGCCGCCTGCGGCTGACGGTGGACTGGTATTACAAGGTGACCACGGACCTGCTCCGGGAAAAATACCTGCCGCTGACCTCCAGCTATGACAAGATCTGGGTCAACGACGGCAGCGTGCTGAATACCGGGTTCGAAGCGGAACTGGGCGCGGACATCATCTCCACGCGGGACTTCCACCTGGGCGCGGACCTGGTCTTCTCGCTGAACCGCAACCGGGTGCTCAGCCTGGGTGACGCCATCTCCAGCGGCCTCTCGCGGGACGCGCGCACGGGGATGTACTATGAAGTGACCGGGCCGGCCATCGGCATGTTCAACCAGAACGCCAATATCCTGGCCATTGGCAAGCCCATGAACGTCTTCTACGGCTACCGGGTAAAAGGCATCATCCAGGAAGGGGCCGACCCGGGCTTCATCGATGCCGCCGGCCAGCTGGACCAGAGCGGCGAGCTGAAATACCTCGACCTGGACGACGACTATGAGCTGACCGGGGCCGACCGCTGTATCATCGGCGACCCGAACCCGGACTTCACCGGCTCGCTGAACCTGTCCGCCCGCTGGAAGGGCCTGGACCTGTCCGTATTCCTGTACGGGGTCTATGGCGCCGACGTCCTGTACAACGGCTACACCTTCAGCCCGCGGGTCAAGGCCCGCCGCTGGACCCCGGACAACCCCTCGGACCGCTTCCCCCGGCTGAACAACGCCCGGCAGTACCTGCTGTCCGACTATTTCATCCAGGACGGCTCCTACCTGCGCATCCAGAACATCAACCTGGGCTACACCCTGGATATCGGAAAACGCTGGTTCAAGCAGGCCCGCGCCTACTTCACCATCGACAACCTGTACACCTTCACCCGCTTTGACGGCTATGACCCCGAAGTCGGGCTGGACGGCATCTATTGGGGCGGCTATCCCAAATTCCGGAGATTCTCCCTGGGTATTGAACTAACCTTCTGAGGCCATGAAAACGAGATTATCCCTTATATTGACCATCCTGCTGGCCGGGGGCTGCTCCCTGGCCGAGCAGCCGTACGGATTCTATTCCACCGGCAATTTCTACCAGACCGAAGCCGATGCCGAATCCGGGCTCATGTATGCCTACAACGCCCTGAACTACCTGGAGTATCTGCGCGGCATCTGGTATATCGGAGACATTCCGACCGAGACGATGTATGCCAAAAGCGACGAGCCGGGCGACATCCACCTGCTGGACAACTGGACCTTCAGCGCCAACACGGAGCTCACCTGGTATTATTTCAAATACTGCTACATCGGCATCAACCGGGCCAACACGGTGATCGACCGGATCGCGGACTGCCCGATTTCCGACGCGGCGCGGGACCGGATCCTCGGCGAGGCGCTTTTCCTGCGGGCCTGGAACTATTTCAACCTGGTCCGCACCTTCGGCCGCGTACCCCTCAGCCTGTCGGCCATCGTGACGCTGGACCAGACTACGCCCCAGCTGGCCGAGAGCACCGAGGCCATCTGGGAGGTCGTTTTCAAGGACCTGAAACAGGCTGAAGACCTGCTGGAGGTCAACAAGGTGTTCGGCCGCGCGGACAAGGTGGCGGCCCAGGCCCTGCTGGCGAAAGCCTACCTGACCGTCGCCTCCGGCAGGCATTACAACGCGCCGGGGTACCGCTCGCTCAGCTATGATCCCGACGCCTATTATGCCCTGGCCGCCGAACAGGCCCGCAAAGTGATGGCCAGCGACCCCGCCGTCTATGGCTTTGATGACGACCTGCTGCACATCTACGACGTCACGGCCCCGGACGGGCCCGAGCATATCTTTATCATGGCGACGGACCGCAGCGGCACGCATGAGGGCATGTACACGAAGATCCCGTTGCAGTTCCTGCCGAACAACAGCGCCGTGCCGATCTACCTCAAATACGGCGACGGCCGCCTGCAGAAAGCCAACGGCAACGGCTGGGGCGTGTTTATCGCGGAGGACAGCTTCGTAGAGAGCTTCCTGTCCACGGACAAACGCCGCACAGAACTGATTCACAGACAGTTCTATGACCAGTACGGCAGCCCCATCACCCTGCCTTCCGGGGCGAAATACTACAGCGCGAAATACGTGGATGCCGACTTCATCGGGGAGCGTACCAGCGCCCGTCCCTACCTGCTGCGCTACTCCGACATCGCCCTGGTGCTGGCGGAAGCCGCCGGCCCCGACGAGGGGTATCCCATCGTGAACAAAATCCGCGGCCGCGCCGGCATCCCCGACCTGGCCCCCGGGCTGGACCTGGAAACCTTCCGCAAGGAAGTCATCAAGGAAAGGGCCCTGGAGCTGGCCTTCGAAGGGAACCGGCTCTTCGACCTGCGGCGCACCGGCACGGTCACGTCCACCGTCCGGGAGGCCTCCAAGCTGTCCGAAGAGGACGCCGCCTTCTACCCTGTCCCCCAGCGGGAAATCGACCTCAACCCGAATGTAGATGAAGAGAACAACAATCGCTTTTAATCCCATGAAACGCCTGACATTCATTTTGTTGATCCTTGCGGCCGCGGCCTGTTCCAAGGCCATAGACAGTCCCCTGGCCTACAATGACATGTCCCTGCTGGAAATCCAGATCAAAGGGCAGATGGGAACGGCCGTCATCGAGCGGGGCCGGAGCGGCGCCTCCGCCACCCTCTTCGTCCTGGAGTCGGACGGCTTCGACTACAGCCGCGTGGAGGTGACCGGCGTCGTGGTCTCCTACGGGGCCACGGCCAGCGTGACCGCCGGGGGCATCCTGAATTTCTCCAATCCCGAACGCCGGGCCAAGCTGACCGTGACCTCCGGAAGCGGCAAACAGATGGACTGGTGGATCTACCTCAAGCCCTACGACGCCTTCTATGTCGGGACCTGGCGCATTATCGACGTCAAGCTCTGCTGCAACCAGCGGCTGGCGAACTGCGGAGACGGCGCCTGGGAGACCCAGCTCAGCGGGGCGGAATTCGGCGATTTCGGCAAGGCCGAGTATGACGACCGCATCATCATCACGATGAACGAAGGGGTGAAAAACAACAAGCTGACCGGCGAAATCACCCATACGGCCGGCGCGGACGGGGAATACGGCCACTTCTGGGGCGTCTTCTCCCCCTACAGCAAAGAAGCGCCGCTGGACATGGACCCGCGGCTGCGCTACCTCCTCCCGCCCGGCACCAACCCCTGGGAGCTGGACCTGACGACGGGCCAGATGAAAATCACGGTGGGGAACGTCACCTCCACGATGTATTTCGGCGAGCGCGGCGAAGACCGGCTCTTCCGCTTCGCCCTGCCTTCCGCCGGCAGCGAGCCCGCCCAGAACGGCTTCTACGACAACATGTGGCGCAGTTCCTACGAGCTCTATTACGAAGTCTATAAGATGAATTAAAGGCTGGAATGAAGAAAAATCAGCTACCTCATTTCAAAACCTGTGGCCACCCTCGGCCACATTAGAGGGAGGGGCCCAAACTTGTTTGGGAGGGATGGAGCGAAGCGGAAGGTTTTGAAACGAGGTAGCTGATTTTTCGGAATGGCTATCGTGTAGCTTCTATCGTGTAGGTGAAGCTGTCAGACCGGTAGTACCCTTGATTGTATTCTACCGGGACGCCCTCGGTGTCATAGACGAAACGCTTGCGGATAAGGATAGGGTCGGTCGGAGACATTTCGAGCTTCGCAGCGATGGCTTCGCCCGCGAGCCGCGCCGAAATCTCCTCCTTGGACGTCTTCACGACAATCCCCTTGTCATGCTCCAGCATCTCATAGAGCGGCTTCACATAATTCTCCTCCCCCGTCAGCCCCAGGGCCGGGTTGAAATAAGAAATGAAATAGACAAAAGGATTGTCCTTGTTGCCCCGCAACCGCTCCAGCACCAGGCAGCGGTCCCCCTCGTTGATACCGAAGAAGGATGCAATCTCAGGCGTCGCCCCCTTGTAGGAAATATGCAGCTCATAATTCTTCACCTCGATGCCCAGCATCTTCATCTCCTGCGAGAAACTCAGCCAGTTCTTGACACCCACGCTGATGCCCCGGCGCGCCACCTTCGTGCCCACGCCCTTCTTCCGCTCCAGCAGCCCCTCGTTCACCAGCTTCGTCGTCGCCTGCCGCAGGGTATTGCGCGAAATATGGAGCTGCCGCGACAGGTCCACCTCCTTCGGCAGCAGCTTGCCGGACTTGTACTCATCAGATTCAATCAGCTTCCGCAGAACCTGCTCCGCCTGCGTATGCAGGGGGGTATTGCTTTTCCGATTCAGGACCATAACTAAGGAATATCAACGTTAATTCTCACCTTGTTCGAATACACGGACGGGACATTCTCCCCTTCCACCAACAACCTGACAATCAGCTCATAATCCTCCAGCACGCCGAAAGTCTCCTGGATCTTCTTGAGATCCTTGCCGGTGACGACGAAAGAATTGCCCGAGGACTTGAGGACATAGGGCGATACGAATTCCTTGTCCGTGCAGAACTGCACGTAGGTCTGGCCGATGGCGGCACTGCCGCCGCTCAGCTCCCAGGACAAGGTGAACAGAATGGCGCTGCTATAGGAGGTGACGCTCACCTCGGACTGGTCGGAAGAAAGGGTGACGGCCGGCAACGCGGCCTTCTTGCAGCCGCATACCGACAGGAGCATCGCCGTCAACAGAATCAGGTATTTTTTCATGGTATGCATTTTATTCAACAACAATCATCGTCCAATACTTGAGATACGGGACCGTCACGGTGACGGAGGCCCCGTCCGGAGAAAGGGTATAGGCCAGCTCGCGCGGCGCACCGCCCTCATAGTCGGGCGAAGCGACCCAGACCTTCTTCACCGCCTTTACGGTCGGAATGGTCACCCGGAATCCCTTGATCTCCTTCGGTTCGGCCTGGTTGCGGCCGTTATCCCGCCAGTTCATGTGGACGGCATCCTTGAAATTCAAAAGATGGGCCACAGTCTTGCCCTCGACAAGCTTTCCATAGACATTCACCTTGCCCTGCGTCGGGCCCCAGTATTCCACCGGCACATCCGACGATGTGACGGCCAGCTTGCTTTCCTTGCCGCCGTCGCGCAGCAGGTTCTCGTAACCGGTCAGGAAATCATAGTATTCCACCAGCGCCTTCTCCAACTCGGGCTTCATCTCCATCTTGCAGGAAGGCCAGTAGATATGGCAGATCAGCTTCTCGCCCAGCTCGATGTGCGAAGCGCCCAGGGCGAACAGCGTCGCATCCAGCATCAGGACGGCCGGGGTATTGAAATAACCCTCGTTCTGGTCATGGATATAGGCCGCGATGACCGTATTCCGGGTCGGGTCTATCCGCTTGTTGTCGTCCAGGGTGTTTTTCAGGTCCTTGAAGTGGAACTCCCACACCTCGTTGTAGAGGAAATCCACCGGCGCACTGGCGATCTCCTTCTGCCCGTATCCGCTTACCGCATTGAAAGCCAAGTATTTCCCGGGCTGGGCCTTCTTCATCGTCTGAATCATCTTGGCATAGCCCGTGGGCAGATAGACCTGGTCGCCGTTGTAGTCATAGATGGTCCCCCGGTTCCCGAGCTGGTCGATGTGGAAGCCGTCGAAGTCATACACCTGATAGACGTCGTCCGTCTGCCGGGCGAGATAGTCGTTCCAGGCCTGGATATTGGGGTCGGTAAGCAGCAGGTCGCTGCGGAAAGGCGGCACGGCGAGGTCATGCATATCCTTCACGCTGTGGTTCTTGTCCTTGAAGGTAAACCAGGTCTCCTGGCATCCATCTTGGGCATACCACTCGAAAGCACCGTTGTTCAGGTTATAGAACATCGAGGCCATGTTGTACAGGTGGCCGGAACGGATATAGTCCTGGATGACGTCCTTGCGGCAGGTGGTGCCCAGCATATACTTGTCCCACTCTTCCATCGGGTTTTCCGGCGTGCCGGCCAGGGGGTGATGGTGGTCGTAGGCCCATTCGTAATATTGCAGGCCGTTGATATGGTGACGGTTCAGGTTCAACATCACCTGCGCCCGCTTGCCGGCCGGGGCATCGGCGCCGAAGCGGCTCAGATAGCCATAGCGGGGGAATTTCGTCCAGGTGCTGGACACATCGACCGCACAAGTCCCCAGGGAGCGCAGCTTCCCGTCCGCGTCCTTGGCGACGAGTTCCGCATAATAGCCCTGGAAGTCGGTGGACGGAGGCGTCCAGGTCCAGGTAGCGGTGCTTTCGAGCTTGCCTTCCTGGACGATATCGCCCAGGTGCCAGTACCGCACGCCCACATCCGCGCGATCGGAGGAAGCGCGGAAGGTCACGACATCGCCCGGGGCATAACGGGCCTTGTCGCTGCTGAAGGAGATTTCACGGAAATCGGTGGCGACAGGCAGCTGCTCCGCCAGGGAGGCGGAGTTATCTTCGGGTTCGACAAGGTTACCGTTGTGGCAGCAGGCAGCGCCCGCCAGCAGAAGAAGGAATGATAAGTATTTGAATTTCATATTTTTGCTATGATGATTTTTCGGATATGCCAATCGTTTCTGTCCGTTTTCCCATGGGACATGTTGTCGTCGAAGCCCTTCCCCTCCGGGTTGAGCTTAACCGTCAGCGTATGCCGCCCCGCGGAAAGCCCTTTGAGGGCGATATGGTTGCTGAGGGTATTGAGGTTCCAGTCGCCTTCGGCCGTCAGGATGGCCGTAGCGGCATCCCGCCCGTCGATGAAGAGGGAACGGATGGCGCAATAGACTTCGTGCGGGCCGTTGCCGTTGGCGCCTTCGAACCAGAGGAGGTAGTCCCCGTTGGCCGGGACCTCGAAGGTCGCGGAGAAGTCCTGGTGGGTGACGCCCATGTCCTTGACATCCACCACGTAAGTGCTTGTCCAGGAAGTCTTTAGCACAGGATTGGACAGATCGGAGGCAAAGCCGCCGGGGCCTGTCGCCACCACGCTGTAGTACCCGTCCGGGAGGGAGCTGATGTCATAGGGGGTATGGATGTTGTCCCGGCGAAGGTCCTTCCCCACCAGGGCATAGGTGCATCCGGGAACGACCGTCCAATGGACGAGGTTCTGCTCCAGGCGGATCACCGGCTCCACGGGGGCCCAGCACTGGCCGGGGCCTGCCGGGACAATGCGGGCCTGGCCGCGTGCTCCGCTATTTTCCACGACCATTTCGATGCGATAGCGGCCCCGGGCGGAGGCGGGCAGGATGTACCCGGCCTTCTTCTTGCGGCCGTTGACCTTGAGGGAGACCACCTTGTCGCCACAACCCTGGATGGAGATATCCAGGACGGCCCTGCGGTACTTGAATCCGGTCAGGGAGATCTCGCCGCCGGCCATCTCGGGGACATAGGGCTTGAAGGCAAGGCCCGCCTCGGACATTTCCATGCCGAAGAAAATGCGATAGACGATGCTCAGGTAGGAGGCGACGGACCAGAGCTGCCGGTCGGAATTCAGCGCCGTATTCCGGTCATAGCCGGTGTCGTAGGTCATGTTTTCCTTGTGGGTGAGGAAGAGGGCGCCGGCCCGGACGGCCGAGCCGATGAGATGGTCGGTGACCGCGTAGTTGCCGCTGCGCTTGGCCGCATACATCAGCGGGGTCTGCCAGACCGGCCAGACGGACTTGTTGTGGTAGGCATAGCCTTCCGGTTTCGAAGGATACAGGACGGATGCCCCGTAGGCATAGAGCGGATACGCCGCCACCAGCCGGGCAGTCTGTGCGGTATCGGCCACGCCGAGCATGGCGGCCAGTCCGTTGGACATGCAGCCTACCTTGTCGGAGACCTGGTAGCCGGTGAAGGCGGGATAGGCCCAGCACTTGTACAGGCCGGCTTCTTCATCCCAGAACATCGCGTTGATGCCTTGCCGCAACTCGGCTTCCACGCCGCTCCAGAGGTCGATTTCTTCCTGGGGCTTCCCCAAGATGACGGAGGCCCGGGAGAGGAAGGTATAGAGGAACAGGTGCAGGGCGTTGGTGCCGCTGGAATAGGATTCGCCGATGATGGCATTGGTAAACCAGTTCGGATAGGTGTGGGTGCGCCAGTCCATCGAGCAGGTCTCGCCTTTGAAAAGATGCACCCCGCCGTCATAGGCGATGTGCAGGTCCTTGCGGGCCGTATTGCCCAGGCCCTCATAGACTTGCTCCAGCCACTGCTTGTCGCCGGTCGCGAGATAGTATTCCCAGGCCGCGATCGCCCAGACCACCCTGTCGGTGGAGACGGGATAGGAGCCGCCGCTTCCGGTGTCCTGGAGGGCTTCAGAAGGATTCTTAAGCGTCTGTTTTTCAAGCGTTTTGCGCGATATCTCCGGGAAGAGCCAGGAATAGGCAAAGTAGATGCTATAGACGACGTCCCGGGTCCAGGTGTCAGGCCAGAGCATGCCGGCCATGAAGGTGCCGTCCTGCGGGCGGATATCCAGCAGGGATTCCTCCAGGGCCATGTTGTACAGGGCCGGGAGCAAGGAGTTGCCCCGGGCCGAGAACTGCGGCAGGGCCGAGATATCCTTCGTCAGCTTCCAGGTGCGGGGACCATGATAGTCCGAGGTGATTTCAGTGGGTGACAGAGCCTGGGCTTTCCGCTGCCCGAGGAAGGAGGATTCGACGACCCCGTCGGCGGAGATGGCGTAGGGGATGCGCTCGGAATCCACCCGGACGAAGGTCCAGTGGGCGGAGAAATCCGTGTTGCGGTCGGACTGGCCCAGGGCGGCTTTCCCGTCCGAGAGCAGCAGGTGGCCGCCGCCTGAGGGGGACAAGGTGTACCAGCCGGCATTTTCCTTGGTCGCGAAATCGAATCCGCCATAGGACCAAGCGGTATCCAGCCCCAGCAGCGGCTGGCCGGAGTGCTGCGCCCGAATCCGGACCGATGCGCCGTCGGCCGTAACGGTCCACCGGGCGTTTTCGGCCTCCGGAGAAGGGGTCATGTCTCCGTTTTCGCACAGATAGGTGCCCGTGAGCCGGTTATGGAGCAGCCAGGTCGCTTCTTCAGCCCGGGCGCCCCAGCCCAGCAGCAGGGCCATCATCACTGTCATGATCTTTTTCATACGCTTTCGTCGTTTCGAAAATAGCTACCTTATTGCAACAACCTTCATGCCCTGTCAAGGGATATAATTTTTCCAATCCCGCAGGGACGGGTCCACGACATAGGCGAAGGTCTTCGGGTCCTTCTCGAAGGTCGTATAGATGGGCTCACCCTTCACGATACCCAGCTCGGGATGGTCGGCCGGGGTCTTGCAAACGAGCTCACAGGGGCCGTAGGCGGGGTTTTTCTGCCACGTCAGGGTGCCGTCGGGGCCATAGACGGGGAACCAGGCGATGCCGCCGTGGGCCCGCACGCCCTTGTAGTCGAAGCCATAGTCCCGGACACACCAGGCGCCGAAGGTCATCGGCTCGTCGCCTTCCTGGGAGAGACTGACCGTCGCATGGGCCCAATAGGGCGGGACGATGACGACGTCGCCCGGACCGGCATAGACGGCAAAACAGCGTCCCGGATTATCTTCGGCATATTCCTGCATATAGATGGCCGCCTTTCCGGACCAGATTTCATAGACTTCGGGCGTCGATTGGGCGCTGAAGGCGGAAATGGCATGGATATGGCCCTGGCTGCGCACGGGCTCCCGGCCGAGACGTCCCTGCGCATAGGCGACGGCGCCATAGAGCAGATGCAGCTTCTCCAGCAGGGGCTTGTGCGCCACCTTTCCCACGTCCATCGCAATGGCATAGACCGTTTGCGGGCCCTGGCACTGCGGGTCCATCAGACTGCCCCGTATGGCATCCAGGCTGCGGTTTTCCACCGCGGGGCCGAAGACGCCTTCACCATAGACAAAACCCATACCGTCCGGGGTGGGACGGATATCGAAACCGGGATCGTATTCGTATCTTTTCATTTGCGTATCGAAGCTTTGATCGTGGCTATTTCCTGTCCTTCGCTTTCGCCGTAGGGGCGTATGGTATATTCACCGACGGCCGCGGGGATGATGAAGGTCTCCGCATAGTGGACGACATAGGGCCGGAAGGCCCCGGTCGGGCTTTCCACCAGCGCTTCCCTGCCCTCGACCAGGTTCATCACCTGGACGGAGCCCTGGGTCTGGAAGTGGACCTTCCCGGTGAACCAGTGACGGCGCGTCTCGATGAATTCGCGCTCATGCAGGCCGGTTTTCTCTTCCCGCCAGCCCTCGCCCTCGGCGATGGGCGTGATGTCGTTGATACCTTCGCGCTTGACCCAGTTTTCATCGCGTTCCCACTGGATGACGTTCTTGCCGTGCTCCACATTGATCGGCCTCGGGCGGCCGTCCAGGCCCACCCGGCCCCAGTCCCACAGCTTGAAGGTGAAGATATAGGGCGTGGCGCTGATTTCCAGCACCATGCTGCCGGCGCCGGAGCAGTGGATCGTGCCCGGAGGGATCAGCACATGGTCGTGTTTCTTGACCGGGTAGTTCCCCACATAGCGGGAAGCGTCGAAGGAGCCTGTCTGCTGCGCGCGCCGAAGGTCGGCGATCATCTCGTCCGGGTCGATGCCGGACTTGACGCCCAGATAGACGCTGGCCTCGGGGGTGGCATCCAGGATATAGTAGCTTTCCTCCTGGGTGTAATGCATGCCGAACTTTTCCTGGATATATTCGATCAAAGGATGCACCTGGAGGCTGAGGTTGCCGCCTCCCATGGTGTCCAGGAAGTCGAAGCGGATCGGGAACTCATCCCCGAAGCGGCCATAGACGTTGGGGCCGAGCAGCTCCACCGGATGGGTGAACACCAGGTCGATGGACGGAATCTCCACGCGATGCGGCCCGAACTGGAGGAACAGGCTGTTCTCTTCCGGCACGCAGTCGAAGCACCAGGCGAAATTGACCTTGTCCTTGTCCAGGTCGCAGACCTCTTTCATCCATTGTCCGCCCCAGACCCCAGGGTCGAAGTACGGGACCACGCGGAAAGGCCGGCGGGCCGCCTCGGCGAGCCCCGCGAAGAAGGCCTCGGCGGGAATCATCTTCGGCGAGCCGGGGACATTCGTGTCCAGAATGAAGTCCATCCGTTTCCACAGCTGTTTCTTCCAACGGTCCAGCACCCGCCAGTCCACGAAGAAAGCCTGTTTATACTGCAATCCGGCACGTTTGTCGCTGTTGCGGAAGCCCACGTTGGAGACTTCGCTGCGGCGGAAGCGCATCTGGATTTCCCAGCGGGCCATGTCCAGATAGACCAGCACGCCGCCGGAGACGATATAGGACGCGCCGACGCCATAGACGATGCGGAGCCGGTGCGTATCCTGCCCGATTTTCTCCCGCATCCGGGCGAGTTTGTCCGGGTCGAAATAGACGCCGATGGTCTGCCGGGTGAGGTAGCCGAAGATCTCGTCGTCCGTGATGTCCGGCCCCAGGATATCCCAGAGCTCCTTTTCCGACTTCATCGCATCCGCACTCAGGTACAGCGCCGCTTCGGGGAAGGCCTCGCCCAGGGCTTTCAGCACCTCGGCGTCATGGACGCCCTGGTAGCATTCCAGCACCAGCAGACCGTCTTTTTCCGCTCTGACCGCCTGGGCCAGCGCCGACATGACAGCCGGCCATCCGGCCACACAGGCCTCCTCGTATCCCGGCACTTCCACGACCGGGTATTTATCATAATTCGGCTTAAGGTCTTTTGCCAGATATTTATTCATTTTCAATTATTTAACCGTATAAGAGAATGTACACATGACGGGGTAATGGTCGGAGATGTAGTCCGTCTCGCCGTACTTGCCGTCCACCGTTTCAAACACTTCCGCCTGCATGCCGTCAAAGAAGATGTGGTCTATGGCGGCGGATCCTTTCCCGAAACCGTTGTATGACGGGGTCTGGTCCGTGACCGGGGCGGCCAGGCGGGCCGAAGGGTAAGGGATTTCCTTAAAAATCCCGTCTTCGATCGTGGTATTGAAATCGCCCGTCAGAAAGACGGGAAGGCCCTCGGTGTTGATTTCCCGGATCCGGGACCAGATCAGTTTCAGCCCTTCTGCCCGCGCCACTTCGCCGACATGGTCGAGGTGGGTGTTGAACACATAGAAGGCCTGGCGGCTGCTTTTTACATACAATTTCATCCAGCTGCAAATCCGCGAGCAGGCCGCATCCCAGCCCATGGAACGCTTCGCGGGTGTTTCGCTGAGCCAGAAGGTGCCCCTGTCATAGGTCACGGCAATGGAATCTTTCAGGTACAGGATCCCGTTGGTCTCGTTATCGACATTTTCCCCGTCCCGGGGGACATAGTATGCCCCGTAGGCAGGCGCTTCCTTGAGAATGTCTTTGATTTGCGCGACATAGCCCTCCTGGGTGCCGATGACCATGGGCTTTTTGTCCCGCAGCATGGCCATGACGCCCGCCTTGCGGTGGTCCCAGCTGTTCGCCGTGCCGGCATCGCCTTGCAGGTAACGGACGTTGAAGGACATGACGGACAGTTCGTAGGCCTTTTCGACCGGCACGGCAGGCTGCGGGGCCTTGTCGCTCTTACACGCGCAAGACCCGGCCAGGATCAGCGACAGGCATAAGCCGATATGGATAATCCTATGCATGCTTAAAATAATACTCGGCCGCCAGCAGCGCGGCATCATCACCCCGCTCGGATGCGACGATTTCCGGTTTGGAAATCGGGCACCAGGCCAGGGAATATACCTTTTCGCGCAGGTAAGGCAGGATGATGTCGGCACTGCGCATGATGCCGCCGCCGATGACCACCTTTTCCGGGTCGTAGGCGTGGATATAGTTCACGATGCCGGCCGCCCAGACGTCCATGCAGCCCCGCACGACGCGGGTGGCGTCCGGGTCGCCCGCGCGGTATTTGTCGAAGAGGGTCTTGTAGTTATAGTTGGCGCTGTCCGTGCGGAAAGCCTCGGACAAGGCCGTATCCTCCCCTACGATCTGCGGCAGGAAGAAAGACGCGGAGTGGGCCTCCACGCAGCCGACATTGCCGCAGGTGCAGCGGCGGCCGCGGTAATCCACGACGAGGTGTCCACCCAGCGAGCCGGCGCAGCCGTTGCGCCCGTACAGCGGACGGCCGTCAATCACCACGCCCGTGCCGATGCCCGTGCCGATGGTCATCATCACCATGTGGGAGGTGCCCCGGCCGGCCCCGCAGGTCCATTCGCCGATCAGCGCCATCCGGGCGTCGTTGTCCATGACAAAAGGCACCTGGTACCTGTCCCGGACCCAGCCTTCCACGTCGATGTCGGGGGCGTCGTTGTACTTGGCGTTGGTCGATGCCGCCCGCCGGGCCGGGAAATCCACGATGCCCGGGAAGGCCAGCGCCACGCCGGCGAGGTCATTCACCCCCGCCAGCAGGCGGTCAGCCGCCTCACCGACAGGGCCGAGCATCCTGCCCAGCCCGGCCTGCGAATCCGCTGCGACACGTTCTGTCGCCAAGACTTTTCCACCGCGGACGAGACCCAGCTTGACGATGGTGCCGCCCAGGTCTATTCCCAGATAACTGCTCATACCAATTCCGGTTTTCCGTTTATCTCCAACAAACGTTTGGCAAATCCTTCCCGGGCGATCGTACCATAATCGTGCCCGGCGTCGGAAGGCCAGCTGGCGGCGAAAACGAGGGTCTCGTCCCCGGTGTTGGCCACCCGGTGCGCCACCCGCGGACGGATGTAATGCAGGCTGCCCGGGACCATCTTTTCGGCCCACACGTGGCGGTCTTCATCCATCAGGATAAGCATGCCTTCGCCCTTGACCCCCCAGTAGAACTCGGTGCTTTCCGGGTTCAGGTGGAAGTGGCCCTTGGTCATGAAATACTCTTTCCCGACCTTGCCGGGGGCCAGGTAGGTGATGCCCATATACAGGCCGCCCGGCGTCCCTTGCGGGTCCGGCTCGATGGATTCCACCCGGTAGGCCAGGGTGTCCTTGTCCATCGCCTGGTAGGCGGCTTCGTCCGCAAAGATTCCTTGGAGGTCGGCCAGGGTGCGGACGCCCGTTTTCAGGCCTTCGCCTCCGATCGTGTCTCCCGTAAAGGTGTAGGGAGACGTTACAATACCTTTTTCCATATCAATATCCAGGGTTCTGCACAATGCCGGGGTTGCTGTCGATGACGATCTGCGGGATGGGGAACAGTAGCGTATGGCCGTCCGCATTGTCTTGGGTGTTCTTGAAGTCGAAGGGCTCGGTGAACTTGCCGAAACGGATGAGGTCGTTGCGCCGCCAGCCCTCCAGGACCAGCTCGCGGCCCCGCTCCGCCAGCAGTTCGTCCAGGGTCAGGGTCTTGATCTGGACGGACGCGTCATACGGGGCGAAGTTGCGTTCGCGGCATTCGTTCACGATATCCCGGGCGCCCTTCTCGTCGCCCAGGCGCAGCAGGCATTCCGCCTTCATCAGGAGCACATCCACATAGCGGAACACGGCAAAATCGTTGTTCAGGTGGTTGTAACTGCCTTTCTCCAGCTCCCACTTGAAGATGCGGGCGCCTTCCACCTCGGTGGCGTTGGCATAATCCGCGATTTCGAAAGTGAAATTCAACGGGTTGCCTTTGCGGTCCGTGAGCGGTTCGCCCTTCTTGCTGTATTGCTGTCCGTAGAGGAACCAGCCCAGGCGCTTGTCCTTGGGGTCGTAGGACTTCATGAAGGATTCCGTGAAGCACGGACCGTTCCAGCAGCCCCCGTCGAACCGGATGTCGAACTGATCCACCTGGTTGTAGTGCAGGGACATCTGGTAGGGGATGAAATAACAGATGAAGTGTTCATAGTCGTAGGGAATGACGAAGATGTTCTCCCGCGAGTTCTCGCATTCCACTTTGAAGTTGGTATCGTTGTCCGGCTCCAGGATATAGGCGCCGCTTTCTATCACCTTGTTGCAGGCATCCAGGGCCTTCTGCCACTGCGGTTCCCCGGTATAGATCTCCGCATTGATGTACAGCTTGGCCAGGAGGGTATATCCCGCCCATTTGTTGAATTTGCCGTACATCTCCGGGGTGACGTCCTCGCTGAGGCTTTCCACCACCTCTTCCAGTTCCGACACCGTGAAGTCATAGACATCCTTGCGGGTCAGGCCTTTGTTGGTGGGAATGGTGTCGTCGAACTTGGTGACGATGGGCACGGGACCGATCCGGTCCAGCATGAAGAAATACCACCAGGCCCGCAGGCTCCGCAGTTCGGCGATGGCCCGGGGCTTGTCGCTGAGCTCCACATCCTCGATCATCTCCAGCACCTTGTTGATGTTGGTGACGGCGTTGAAACGCCAGAAGTTATAGTAGGAATCGGCCTCCAGGGCGTTGAACTCATGCTCATGGATCCGGCGGAACACCCCGCCATGGTTCCAGTCATAACCCCGGGACGGGATGATGTAGTCGTCGCCCGAGCACATGCCATACCAGTAATAGCCATCGACATATTCGCAGATGGAACCGTAGGCCGGTCCGATCAGGGAATTGATTTCGGCGGCCGTCTTGCCGAAGTTGTCCTGGGAAATGACGCTATACAGTTCCTCATCCAGATTCGTACAGGCCGTCATGACGGCCAATACCGTGAAAATCAAATACTTTTTCATCTTGCGCGTCCTTTAAAAAGATACACTCATGCCCAGGGAAACGGAACGGGTCTTGGGATAATAGTCCCGTGCGTCGATACCGAACACCAGGCCGCTCTGGCTGACCTCGGGGTCGATACCGGTATAACGGGTGATGTTGAAGAGGTTGTTCGCGGTGAGCGACAGGCGCAGGCTCCGGATGGGGACGGACGGCTTGAAGGTGAAATTGTATCCGATCTGGATATTGTCCAGCCTCAGGAAACTGCCGTCTTCCACATAATAGGAAGAATAGACCATCGTCTGGGCGGTCTTTTTGAGGGCCGAGCGCAGCACGTTCTCGCCGGGATAGCGACTGATATCGCTCAGATACAGCGACGTACCGTTGATGACGTCGTTTCCGAACACGCCCCGCAGCAGGAAGGAAGCGAAGAAGTTCTTGTAGCTGAACTGGCTGCTGAAGTTGGCGGTGAAGTCCGGCTGGGCGCAGCCGATGTAGGTCCGGTCGTCCGCATAGACGAACTTGCCGTCGCCGTTGACATCTTCATACAGGAGGATGCCGTCCTCATCGACACCGAGGCATTTCGCGCCGTAGAACGTGCCCAGCGGAAGACCTTCCTCCAGGATGATGGTGGTCTCGGCCAGGCCGCGGATGGAATAGCTGCCCAGATAGACCTTGTCGCGCTGGAACTGCTCATTCGAGAGGCTCACGAGGACGTTGCTGTTGCGGGCGAAGTTGAAGCTGGCGTCCCAGCGGAAGTCCCGGGTCATGACCGGCGTACCCGCGATGGTGAGTTCGAAGCCTTTGTTGGACACCTCGCCCACGTTGGACGTCATGACGCTGTACTGATAGGGCGGCACCGGGACGTCATAGTCATACAGCAGGTCCGTCGTCCGCTTGGCGTAATACTCGATGGCACCGCGCAACCGGCCGTCGAAGAAGCTGTAGTCCAGGCCGATATCCAGCTGGGCGGTCTTCTCCCAGCGGAGGTTGGGATTGGGGTTCTGCGTCGGGGCATACTGCGGATAGAACTTGCCGTTGTTGAAATAATAGCCCCAGGGACCGTAAATCGCCAGGGTGCGGTAGTTGCCGATATCCTGGTTGCCGGTCACGCCGTAGGAGACCCGCAGCTTGAGGTCGTCCAGCCAGGAAAGGCCCTTCATGAAGGGCTCGGAGGAGATGCGCCAGGCCACGGAAGCCGACGGGAAGAGGCCCCAGCGGTTGTTCTTGCCGAACTTCGAGGAGCCGTCGCTCCGGAGCGTACCGGTGAACAGATAGCGGCCGGCATAGTCGTAATTGACCCGGCCGTAGAAGGAAATCAGCTTCGAGGAGGATTTGTAGCTGCCCACGTCGCCGTCCTGCAGGTCGTTGCCCGTGCTGAGGTTGTTGTAGGCGAAGGCGTCGGTGGTGAATTCCCGGTTGGTGCCCTGGAAGTTTTCATCGACATACTGCTGCCAGGAATAGCCCAGAATGGCGCCGATATGGTGCTTATCGATATCTTTGTCGACCGTGATATTGGCTTCCAGCAGCCGCATGTTAGAGACGCTGGTCGTCCGGTTTCCGAGTCCGGAGGTAGCGAAGCCCGTTTCCGTCGTGGACGGGGTGTAGTAGCCGGAGATGAAGTTGTTCCGGGACAGGGCGCCGCTCACGCCGGCCGAGAGCCAGGGCAGGATCTTGAAGTCCACCGCCAGGCGGCCCTGGCTGTAGTGGCGGCTCTTGTCCATGTGGACCTGCTCGATTTCGGAAAGCGGGTTGTAATTCATGTAGGTGAAGAGCTGGAAATAGCTGCCGTCCGGGTTGTAAACGGGGACCGTCGGGTTGAGGTTATAGACATAACTCCAGATGTCGCCGTTGTAGGAGAGGTCTTTCCAGTCTTCGTAGGAGCCCATGAAGGAGAAGTTCACCGTGAGCCTGTCGTCGATGGCTTTCTGGACGAAGGAGACGTCCGCGTTGAAGCGCTGCAGGTCGTTTTCCTTCATGATACCCTTGCGGTTCAGATAGGTGACGCTGGCCCGATACTGGCTCTTGCCCGAGCCGCCGGTAAGGCTGACGCCATGGCTTTGCGAGCTTCCCAGCCGCGTGACCACCTTCTGCCAGTCGGTGCTGGCGCCATAGTCGATGGCGCTGGTGATGTTGTTTTCCGCGACATAGGCCCGCCAGTCTTCGGCCGTCATCATGTCCAACAGCTTTTCCGCCTTCTCGACGGCGAAATAGCCGTTATAGGATACGGTCGCCTTGCCTTCCTCGCCCTTTTTCGTCGTGATGATAATCACGCCGTTGGCCGAGCGGGCGCCGTAAATGGCTGCGGCAGAGGCATCTTTCAGCACGGAGATGGAGGCAATATCCTCCGGGGAAACCAGGTTCATGGACGCACCCGGGACGCCGTCGATGACGACCAGCGGCCCGTTGCCGCCCAGCAGGGAGGTCGTTCCGCGCAGGCGCAGGGTGGCTTCCGTCGTGGGGTCGCCGCCCGCCTTGGTCACGACCAGGCCCGCCACCTGTCCGGCGATCATATCGGTCGCGGAGGTGACGACACCCTTGTTGAACTGCTTCTGGGTGATGTTGACGACGGATCCGGTGAGGTCTTTCTTCCGGACGGCGCCATAGCCGATCACCACGATATCCTGCAGGGACTCGGCATCAGGAGCGAGGACGGCGTCCAGCCGCCCCGATACGGGGACGGGCAGCGTCACGGACTTCATCCCGAGGCAGGAAAATTCGATAGTCCTGGCCACCTTCGCCTGCTCGGCGGAGAGCGCCAGGACATACTTGCCGTCCGGACCGGTCACCGTCACCGCTTTCGGGGCCTCGACGACCTGTACCCCGGCTGCAATCACCGGAAGGCCGTCGCTGTCTGTGACCGTTCCCCTGATTTCCCTTGTCTGCGCCATGGCGGGCAGTGCCGTCAGCACTGCCGCCACAGCGGACAAAAGTTTAGATTTCAGGAACATTCGATATTCAATTAACGTTTAATCTATTTTGTTACCGGTGAGCAGGTTGGCGTATTGGGTGTTGGCCGGTTCCAGTTTCAGGGCGTAACGTCCCGGTGTCTGTATGCCTATATTTTCGCCGTTGCTCAACAATCCATAGGATATTTCCGTAGAGAGAGAGCCGGCTGCCCACAAGCCCAGGTTACCATAGGTCCAAAGATCCGTAGAAGCGGAGTGGCAGCTCAATTTGAACTCGCCGGTAATATTGACAGTCACTTCCCAGATACCCGGAGAGGTTTCCGTCATCGGAACCGCATACGCTTTGTCCCATCCGGTTTGCGTCGGATCGGTAGCATAGACATTGCCTACGACATACCAATTGACCTCTTCCTGAAGCGTGATGGAATAGGTTCTTGTCCCGGTATTGACCGTAATAAGATAAATGCCGTCCTTATCCACCGTAAAGTGCTCGTCGTTAGTAGCATCTGCCGCAGCATACTTAACGGTCCCGGTGGTTCCACCCTTCACCAGGGCAGGGTACCAGACGCCTGCCTCTTTCTGGGTCAGGAAGCGGAAGATGCCCTTGGTCTTCAGATGGGCGGTCAGGGTGAACTCATAGCCATTCTTCGTAAACTGGGGCATATCGGTAATGGACCAGCCGATGTCCGTCGCGTCGCCGATGAGATACAAATCCGATACATTCAAGGCAATATCATTTTTCCGCGTCAGCGTCAGGGTCCATGCATCAGCATCGAAGACAATCTCGTAGAAACCGTCTTCCGCCACAGAGAAATGCTCCCAGACAGTACTGTGGTTGTCCCATACACCCTGCGATGCGCAGTAAACCGGCTCGCCGGTAGCTTTATCCTTGACGATAGCAGGCCACCAATCCACTTTTTGGGTATTGAGACGGAAGGTCTTTCCGGCATACAGGTTGGCGGAAGTGGAGAAGACGTTCCCGGCTTGGGTCAGCGGAGCTACGCCTGAGGCATTCCAACCCGTATCGCAGGCGTCACCGTTGAGATAGAGTTCGGTAATCTCATAGCGCTTGCTACCCAGGCGGGTGATGGTGTATGTCATGGCACTGACATCTATCGTTATCTGATAGTAGCCATCTTCACTGACGGTGAAATGATCCCCGTCATAGTAATCGGAGTCTCCGATTTTGACCGTCCCGTCCGCATCGCCCTTGACCAGGCATGGCCACCATGTACCGCCTACTCGCTGCAGGGGGAAGCGGAATCTGTTGTTGTTGTCACTGTTATACGCCGTCAGGTTCGCTTTGATGGAAAACACATTCCCCTCTTTCGTCAACTGCGGCATGGTCTCCAGGCTCCAGCCATTGTCCGTCGCTCCGCCCAGGAGATAGAGCTCCGAAATGGCGAATGCGATGTCCTTGGAGGTGTAGTACGTACCCGCGGTCAGGGCCACGGAAGATTTGCCGACCTCCCTGAGGGCGGTGTTATACTGCATCAATGCGAAACGATATTTCTTGCTGCCATTCGGTGTAATGGGGACATACACCTCCAGATCGGCAGAAGGGTTGCTGAGGGCAATGGTTGCAATCTCCGTTTCCTCTTCCAGCACCCTGACGCCCGTTGCCGTAGTGGGAACGCCTGTGAAGTGGAGCTTGATGATGGCGCTCTTGTGGGTGAAAGTGATGTCTTCACTTCCGACGGTAAAGGGAGCCTCCATCTTGAAGCCGGCCTTGGCCGCTTCGGGACTGGCAAACGCGGTGGAATAGTCTCCGCCGGGCTTCGAATTGGCGGGATAATAGGCGGTTCCGTCAATGAAAGATTCACTGCCGGTCAGCGTGTATTTGAATGCGTCGTCCGCTTCACTGAAGGTAAAATCGACATAACCGCCCTCGACGGGGATGGCAATCTTGTCACCGTCGGCCCATGTAAACGAGCCGATGGCATTGGCTTTCGTGGCGTCCGTCATCGGAGGGATGCTGGCGTGCAGAATCATCTCGGTCCCAGAACTGTGGGGGCGGGTAATAGGGCGCTCCTGGGTAACGGGGCTTTCTTTGGCACATGCCGCGAAAATAGCGACAGTGGCGATATAGGCAAATATCTTTTTCATACTATACAATCGCTTAAAAGTCCCAATCATCAAACAAATCGTCGTCCTGGCTCATGGCCGACGCATTGGCTCCGCCTTTTCCTTTCGAAAAGGCAAGTATCCCATCTTCAATACGGATGGTCTGCAGCTCCACCTCAGGAGCTAAATACGTGTATTTCATAGTCTTTGGTGTTATTTCTGGGTTATCGTGACGGTAATGTCATCGAGTTTCTTGGCCGTGACGACGATTTCGTAGGTGCCTTCCGTCGCGACCGTAAAGTGCTCATAGACAGTATCATCCCATTGGCCATTATCCACATAGACCGCCTTTCCGGTGGCTTTTTCCTTGGCGATGGCGGGGAAGAACATGCCGCCGACCTTCTGGGTCAGGAAGCGGAATCCGCCGGTGGCCTTGAGGTTGGCCGTCAGGGTGAAGACACCCTTGTCCCCGGCGAAGGCCGGCATGGCATCGATGGACCAGCCGGCATCGGTGGCATCGCCCAACAGGTACAGTTCTTCGATGGGATATTCCGACACCGGCGTATCGCCCACATAGGTAATGGTAACGGAGATGTCATCGAACTTCTTCGCATTGACGACAAGCTGATAAATGCCGTCCTTGTCCACGGAGAACTGCTCGTACAGGGTCTCGTCCCAATCGGTGACATAGACCGGCTTGCCGGTAGCGATATCTTTGACGATGGCCGGGAAGAAATTCAGGTTCGTGGTATTGAAGCGGAACACGCCAGACGCGCGGAGTTTGCCTTCCCAGACGAAGACGCCGTCGTTGTTTTCAAATGCCGGCGCGGCATCCAGCGCCCATCCACCGGGAGCGGCATCGCCCAGCAGGTAGAGTTCGGTGATTTCCGGGTCGGGCAGACCGGCGGACTTCAGCTCGATGGTCCAGGTCATATTGTCGCGGTTGCGGGTATCGATGGTCAGGAGATACACGCCGTCTTCCTTGACGGGGACGTTCGATTCATCCTCGTCGCCCATGCCATAAAGGACTTTGCCGTTTTCCCCGAGCATCAGGCAAGGCCACCACTGCGGCGGATCGGGAATCTTCTGCAGCGGGAAGCGGAAACGTTTGCCAGCCTGGAGCGGTCCTTCCCAGGTGAAGACGCCGTCGTTGTTGGTGAAGGCCTCCATCATGTTCAGGGCCCAACCGGTCGGGCAGGCTTCGCCGAGCATATACAATTCGGTGATTTCCAGTTCATTAAGGTCAATGCTGACCAAATCTACGCTGACCGAAGGATGGTTCACGTCACGGGCGTCGATGACGATGTCATAGGTGCCGGACGGGGTGACGGTATAGACGACCAGGTCCTCTTCCGACTTGCCGAAAATCAATTCGGGGCCTTCCTCGCCCTCTTCCAGCATCAGACAAGGCCATTCGGCGGTCTTCTGGAGCGGGAAACGGAACGGGCTTCCTGCGGCCAGATAGCCCTGCCAGGAATACAGGCCGCCTCCATTGTCGGTGAATTCCATCGCCTGGGAAAGATCCCAGCCGGCTTCCGTCGCACTACCATAAATATAAATGGTGGAGACATCTGCCAGCGAAGTGGGCGTTTTGCCCTGCTCAGAAGGATCGGCGCTGGGCTCCGGCTTCTTCTCCGGGTCATTGCTCTTGCAGCCTGTCAGCGCAGAGAGCGCGCCCAGGGCCAATAATAAAGACAAAGCAAATCTTTTCATAATCATGTGATATTTAAGTTCTTAGTGTTTATTTTCCTATTATTTGTCCAATAAACGGAATAGTATGTTCATACATACTGCGACAAAAATATAAACAAATTATGAAATAAGCAAGGAATCAGGATAAAAATCGCCGCGGGTCCTTCTGGGGCCCGCGGCGAAATCTTTTACAAGACAACCTTAGTCTGCCGTCTGCAGGACGATGGATATCGTCATCGCAGCCACATCTATCGTAATCAGGTACGTTCCTGAGGTATCGACCGTAAACTGGCGGGACTGATCCCCGTCACTGGTGCCGACCATCACCTTCCCTTCGGAAGATCCCTTGACCAGGCAAGGCCACCATTTGTTCGCAACCTTCTGCATCGGGAAACGGAAAACTTCATTGCTTTCCAATGTACCGGCTTTCAGGTGGGCGGTAATGGTAAATACTTGGCCGGATTTCTCCAACGCAGGCATCTTGTCCAAATCCCAGCCGGTATCGGTCGCGCCACCCAGCAGATACAGCTCGTCAATGGCCACCTGCTGCTCGATACGGTCGCCGACACGGGTCATGGCGATCGTCATGGCCGCCACGTCGATGACAATCTCGTAGGAGCCGTCCTGGGCCACCGTGAACTGGTCGGCATCGTTGGCGTCGCCGGTCCCGATTTTGACCGTACCGTCCGTATCACCCCGGACCAGGCAAGGCCACCACGTATTGGGCGCCTTCTGGAGGGGGAAGCGGAACTTGGCGTTCGCCTTGAGGTTGGCGGTGATGGAGAACGTATTCCCGGACCGGGTCAGCGCAGGCATATCGTCCAGGCTCCAACCGGCGTCGGTCGCCTCGCCCAGCAGATACAGCTCGCTGATGGACGGCGCCGGCTCGCTGGTCAGCGTCGCATAGAACAGATAGCCTTCCTCGACAAATTTCAGGTGATACTCGCCGGCCGAAGGCAGGGTGATGTCGATGTTGTCGGTAGCCCAGAGATTGTACTCCGTGCCGTCACCGGGAACCGGGCCGGTCGCATCGCCGGGCTGGCCGGCTTCGTTATGCGTTTCCGTCTCGGTGGACCACTTGCCGTCCTGACGGAGCTTGAAGGCGCCGCCGGCCGGATAGGTGATGTCCACCTCCCATACGCCGCTCTCCGTCTCCGTCATCCAAACATCTGAATCCCAGTTGGTTCCATTGACCGTTCCGATGACGGACCACTTCCCTTGGGTGAATTCATCATAGGTATCATCGGCGAGGAAAGTCAGGTCTTCCGGGCTGCCCCAGTCGATGATGCTGATCGTGAATTCGGCCGGGGTAGCCGGCACTGGTGTGGAGCCCGCCGCCACCGTGATTTCGGCCAGGTAAGCCGTACCCGAGGCGAGTGTCGCAGGCTCCGTGAGGCTGAAAGGAAGCGTCCGACCTTTGGAGGTGGTCACGGCCAGCTGCAGCTGCACCGCCTGCGGCACCAGGATGGACACGAAGCCCTTCCCGCCGTTACCGGATTCAGCCGCTCCCATCTTCACGTCGGCCTTCGCCGTACCGACCGCCACGGAGGCGGTGGTCAAATCGGCCGTCGCCTGGGTGGCGAGCTCGCGGACCGTCACCTCGGTGACCGTCTCGGAGGCATCCTCGCAGGTGGGGACGACCACCAGCTTGGACAGCAGGTGCTGCATGCTGAAGGTCACGGGCGTGCCGGCCGCAGCCGTCGTCACCGCCCCGCGCAGGTCGGAGGCCAGGTAGGAGGCGTAGGTGGACTGGTCGGTCTTTACGGCAAAGGAGAAACTTTGCCCACTGACAGAAGCGCTATACGGATAGTACGCGGCAAAGGTGGTCTCTTCAGTCTGTCCGGCCAGCCACTGGATTGGACTGGACGGGGTCAGGGCCGTTCCGGAAACGGTTCCCTTCACATTCGCCTGCCCGATGGGGGCGCCGGCGAAGATGCCGAGGAGATCGCCATTGTCGAAGGCCGCGTCGGTCGCTTTGCTGCCCGTGCGGAAGGTGTTCATCTCCACGGAGAAGGACACGTCCTGCGCTTTCGGCAGGTACTCGGGATTCATCTTGCCGCGGCGGCAGGAGACTGCCGCCAACGACAAGAATACGAGGCCTATTGCTAAATACTTTCTCATACAATGCGCTCCTTACAGTTTCGTCGCCGAGAGGGTAGTACCGTTGAGTTCGAGTTTATACTGACCGGCTTCCGCGAAAGCTATGTTCTTGTTCTCCTTGCCGGTACTATTATCGGCCAGGACATAGGTATTAGCCACATCCATGTAGGTATTGGTATCGGAAGCCCACATGCCCAGCTGGGTGTTCCACTTGGCATCGTCGGCCGTACCTTCGGGGTAGGCGCGGAGCTTGAACTCGCTGCGGACGTTGATCGTGATGGACCAGACACCTTCGGCCTCGGTCATCGGGAAGTCCGTGGACCATGCGACAACGGTCTCGTCATCGGTATAAACGTCGCCGATCACATACCAGGTGGCCTTCGGCAGGTCGCCCCTGCGGGTCAGCGTGACGGTCTTGGCGACGATATCCACCGCGATGTCATACACGCCGTCTTCGGCCACGGTGAAGTGGTCATAATTCTCGGCGGAGTTGGCATCCCATTCTTCCTGGGAGGCGCAATAGACGGCCTTGCCATCGATTTTGGACTTCACGACGGAAGGGTACCAGGCATTCGGTTCCTTCTGGGCCAGGAAGCGGAAAATCTTGTTCGCATACAGGTTGGTCGTGAGGGAGAACACGTTGCCTTCCTGGGTCAGCGGCAGGGCGGCGTCGATGCTCCAGCCGGCGTCGCAGCCCTCACCCAGCAGATAGAGCTCGGTGACAGGCAGCGGCTGCTCCACGCGGTCGCCGACACGGGTCATGGCGATCGTCATGGCCGCCACGTCGATGACAATCTCGTAGGAGCCGTCCTCGGCCACCGTGAACTGGTCGGCATCGTTGGCGTCGCCGGTACCGATTTTGACCGTACCGTCCGTATCACCCCGGACCAGGCAAGGCCACCACGTATTGGGCGCCTTCTGCAGGGGGAAGCGGAACTTGGCGTTCGCCTTGAGGTTGGCAGTGATGGAGAACGTATTCCCGGACCGGGTCAGCGCAGGCATATCGTCCAGGCTCCAACCGGCGTCGGTCGCCTCGCCCAGCAGATACAGTTCGTTCACCTCGGGACCGGCAGGGGCCGCGTTGGAGGTCACATAGAACTTATAACCATCGACGACGAACTTGAGGTGGTATTCGCCGGCGGCCGGGAGCGTGATGTCCTTGTTGGCCGTGCCCCAAAGCCCATATTCGGTGCCATCGACAGGAACGGTTCCCTCTGCTTCGGCCGGCATGCCGGCCTCGGCGTGGGCCTCGGTCTCCGTGGACCATTTGCCATCCTGGCGGAGCTTGAAGCTGTCGCCCTCGGCATAGGTGATATCCACTTCCCAGACCCCTTCGGAGGTCTCTTCCATCCAGAAGTCGGTGTCCCAGTCCGTACCGTTCAGCTTGCCGATGACAGACCACTTCCCGGCGTTGGGGTTGACCTCTTCGTCCGGGTTGACGAAGCTGAGGTCTTCGCCGGCTTCCCAGTCGATGATGCTGATCGTGAATTCAACGGGGGTCTCAGGACCGGGCTCCACGCTGGCTTTCTTGACGGTGATTTCCGCCTTGTAAGCCTTGCCGGAAGCGAGGGCCTTGGCCTCGGCCAGGGCGTATTCGACGCTGCGGCCGGCGGAGGTCGTGACGGTCAGCTTGAGCTGGACGGTCTGCGGAACCAGGATTGCGGCAAAGCCCTGTCCGCCATTGCCTTCCACGGCGGCGCCGGCCTTGACGGTCCCCTTGGCGGTACCGGCTGCGACCGTTCCGGCCATCAGATCGACGGAGGCATCGGTCACGAGCTCCTGGACGGTGACATCGGTGACCGTCTCGGCTTCGTCCTCACAGGTGGGGATGACGATGAGTTTGGTCAGCTGATGCTTCATCGCAAAGGCCACGGTGGTGCGCGGAGCGGCCGTCACGGTGGAGGCCAGCAGGTCGGAAGCCTGGTAGTCCGCATAGGCGCTCTGGTCGGCCTTTACGGCGAAGTTGAAGGCCGCGGAAGTGCGGGCGGCATCGTAGGGCAGATAAGCCGCGAACTTCGTGTTGGCCGTCTGGTTCTCCACCCATTTGATTTCGGTTTCAGGGGTGAGGGTCGTCCCGGAAATGGTGCCCTTCACATTGGCGGCGTCGATGGGCGTGCCGGCGAAGATGCCGACGGCATCACCAGCCTCGAAAGCATTGTCCGTAGCCTTCACGTCGAAGGTGTTCATGGCTACGCTGAACTGGACAGCGTCCGTCGGGCGCTGCGGCGCAAGCTCACCGCGGCGGCAGGAAACGGTCGCGAGGGAGAGCAAGGCAAGCGAAATCGCAAATATTTTCTTCATAACCTAAGCATTTTAGAGTTTGGTAGCAGCCAGTTCGGTGCCGTTAAGTTCGAGCTTGTACTGGCCGGCTTCGGCGAAAGCTATGTTCTTGTTCTCCTTGCCGGTACTATTATCGGCCAGGACATAGGTGTTGGCTACATCCATATAGGTATTGCTGTCGGAGGCCCACATACCCAGCTGGGTGTTCCACTTGGCAGCGTCGGCCGTACCCTCGGCGTAGGCGCGGAGCTTGAACTCGCTGCGGACGTTGATCGTAATCGTCCAGACGCCCTCGACCTCGGTCATCGGGAAGTCCGTGGACCATGCGACAACGGTCTCGTCATCCGTATAGACGTCACCGATGACATACCAGGTGGCCTTCGGCAGGTCGCCCTTGCGGGTCAGCGTGACGGTCTTGGCGGCGATATCCACCGCGATGTCATACACACCGTCTTCGGCCACGGTGAAGTGGTCATAATTCTCGGCGGAATTGGCATCCCATTCTTCCTGGGAGGCGCAATAGACGGCCTTGCCATCGATTTTGGACTTCACGACGGCGGGGAACCAGGCATTCGACTCCTTATGGGCCAGGAAGCGGAAAATCTTGTTCGCATACAGGTTGGTCGTGAGGGAGAACACGTTGCCTTCCTGGGTCAGCGGCAGGGCGGCGTCGATGCTCCAGCCTGCGTCGCAGCCCTCACCCAGCAGATAGAGCTCGGTGACAGGCAGCGGCTGCTCCTGTTCGGCGACGTACGGAAGGGCCTCGGAGGCATCCTCCCAGTCGGTCACGTCCACGTTGAAAGCGACCTCGCCACCTTCTTCGACGGGCGTCGTGCCGTCTTCGAGGGTGACGGCGGCGGTGTAAGCCTTGTTCGCGACGAAGGTGAATTCTTCGGCCAGGACGAAGCGGTAGGCGGTCTCACCGACGGTGACGACCAGGGCCGGCTGGACGGTCTGCGGCATGATGATGGCGGCAAAGCTGCCGTCTTCCTGCGCGGCTGCGCCCACGTTCACCTTGTCGTTACCCAGGGTCAGGGTCTCAGCGGCCAGGTCGAGGTCAGCGCTCATGACAACGCCTTCGAGCGCGACACCGGTCACGGCCGGGGTGCCGGTCAGGTTGTTGGTCACATTCACGACCACCTTGGAGAAGGGGTGCTTGAAGTTCAGGGCGACGGTGGTCTCCGGAGCCACGTCCTTGGCCGTAGCGGTCATGAAGTTGGCATGGTAGGCGAAATCGTCGGTGATGAGATAGTTCGGAATGGTGGTAGTCGTCTGGTTTTCACCAGGATAGATAGCCACGAAAGTGGTGTTGGCGGTCTGACCGTCCTGCCAATACATCTTGTTGGTCAGGGTCAGGGTGGTACCGGTCACGGTCGCGGCGGATCCGGTGTTGAGCGGAGAGCCGGCCAGCACCTGGACGGTCTTGCCTTCGAGGGCGGTTTCGCCCGCCTTCATGGTGAAGGTGTTGACGTTGGTGGTAAACTTCACCTCGCGGGAGCCTTCCACCTTGACAGGAGCGGCCTCACGGGCGCAGGATGCCAGAGCGAGGACGCCCAATGCGATTGCAAAAAACTTTTTCATACTTTTTCGTGTTATAGGTTATTCAGTGGTCCAGGTCATCTGGCCGTCGGCCGGATTGACGGTGATGGTCACAGTGCCGGCATACGGGGTCCAGACATCGTCCGGAGCCTCGCCGGTGACGGTGCAGAGAAGGATGTTGACGCCGTCCGTAGCGGTCAGGCCATAGCTGCCCCAGGACAGGTTCACGCGCGGGGAATTGGCCCATGCGCCGTATTTCTCGGTATAGCCGACCTTGTGGACCAGGAAGCCCTTGGCGGAGTCGTCTTCGCCGGCGAGGGCCTCGTCATAGGTGACGGTGACGCTGTATTTGCCGTCGGTGCCCTTGACCATCGGAATGTCCTCACCCCAGGCGGCTGCGGGAGCGGTGGCGCCGGCATAGACGCAACCGGATACATACCATGCGTCGGTGACATCTTCATAGGCGAGCGGAGCATCGGCCTCGGACCAATCGGCTACGGTGAAGCCGAAGGTGACCTCTTCGCCATCCTCGATGACAGGGGTGCTCTCGGTCAGGGCGACGGCCACGGTGTAAGCCTTGTTGGCCTCGAAGGCCACGGCGGCAGGCAGGGCGAAGGCGAAGTTCTTCTCGCCGGCGGTGATGCGCAGGACGGGCTTGGCGGTCTGCGGGAGGAGGATGGCCTGGTAGGAGCCGTCATTCTGGGCGACAGGGGCCACGGTGGTGGCGTCGCCGGTCAGCTCGACGGCGTCGGCGGCCAGGTCGATCGTACCTTCAATGACCAGGCCGTCGAAGGTGAGGGCGCTGATGGCCGGGGTGCCTTCGAGGTTGTTGGTCACGCTGACGGTCAGCTTGGCGAAGGGGTGCTTGAAGTTCAGGGTGACTTCATTGCCCGGGGTGACATCCTTGGCCACGGCGGTCAGATAGCTGCCATGGAAGTCCAGGTCGTCATTGTCGATAGCATAGGGCACGGACAGGGTCGTCGGAGTGTCGCCTTCGCGCTGATAGACGGCGGCGAAGGTGGTGGCTTCGGTCTGGTCCTTGAGCCAGTGCATAGGAGTCGTGAGGGTCAGGGCCTCACCGGCCACGGTGGCGGCGGAAACGGCCTCGATCGGGGTGCCGGCGATAATCTGGACGGTCTTGCCTTCCAGGGCGGTCTCCCCTGCCTTGACGACATAATTGTTCATCCGGGTGGTAAATTTCACCACGTCGCCTTTCTGGGCGAGCTGCGGCGCAGCTTCGCGGTTACAGGCTGCCAGGGCGAGTACGCCGAGGGCGATTGCAAATATCTTTTTCATGGTTCCTTTCAAAATAATAGTTTATTCGTGAACGGCAGCATAAATCTTCGGCTCGGAAGGATGGAAATAGATGTCATAGACACCGGTGGCAGCAAACTGGAAGTTATTGCCTTCCCCACCCTTAGTCGGGGTATAATCCTCACCAAGCGGAAGCGTCGCCGTTCCATTGTGGCCATAATTGTTGTCCCAAGCCTTGGCCTGGCGGATCTTGAAGACCTGGCCTTCGGTATAGTTAAGCGTAATCTTCCAGGCACCGTCACTCTGGATGACCATCGGATAATCCATATCCCAGTTAGAGCCGTTGATCGTGCCGATGACATACCAGTAATTATCGCTGACTGTCGCAACGGGGTCTGCAAAAGAAGCAGCAGTACCATCCGTCCAGGCCGCTTCGGTAAGGTCGAGTGCGAAATTGGTAGCGGTGAGGCCGGCCGTACCGGAAGAAGCATTGGTAAGCGTGAGAGTGGCTACGCCCACAGCACCGGCCGTGAAGGTATAGGCGCTGTTGATCGCGAAAACATAGACTGAGCCTTGAACAGTATGGACCTCAACCGTAGGAGAAGCCGTCTGAGGGACAAGGACGAGCTCATAGGTGACGTTCGCCGTGACAGGGCGGGCATACTGGTCGGTGGCTTCCGCAGCCAGCGTAATCGTACCGGTGCTGATGTCGATGGCCGAGGCGAGCTTAACGCCGGAAATCTTGATATAGTCCACGACATCGGCGCCCAACTGGTTGTCAATCGTCAGACGGAGCTTGGCAAACGGGTGGGTGAATTTAAAAGAAACGTTGTCATCAGCCGGGCTGGCGGATTTCACTGCCGTGAGGAAGTTGTCGTACATGCTGAAATCCACCTCGTTGCTGTTCTGATTGTACGGAGGGATGAATGCAGCGGCATCGACCGTGCGGCCGGCAGCATACGGATAGTAAGCGACAAACGTGGAAGCTGCCGTCTGGTCTGCACCCCAATAAATCTTTGTAGCGGGAGACAGCGTACCGGCCCCGACGGTGGCGGCGATATTGTCAGCGCCAAGGTCTGCTGCAAAGATACCTACCTGGGCAGGTTCGGCATCGGTGATGGCATTCGCCTTCACAGTATAAGTCGCGAAATTTTCCATGGAGAATTTCACTTCACGCAGCCCGGTCTGGGCAGGGCCTTCGGCCTTGTTGCAGCCGACCAGCGCGAGTGCGGCAATGGCCGCAGCAAAAATCACTTTTTTCATTGTGTTCGTTTTTTTGAGTTTAACTTATATAAATAATTAATTTTCAATAATATAGCCCCACGGCTCAAGGCTCCGTCCATCGGGCAGGGCCTGGGCATCCGGAGTGAGGTTGGCGATGACGGTCACCGCATCGTCGCCGCTGCTGCGACGGAAGGCCAGCACACCCTCCGGGTAGCCCTCCAGCCACTCGGCCTGACCGCCCCGCTCGCCGGCCGCGAGGGCGGGATGGGCATGCTTAAGCGCCGTAAGTTCTTGATAGAAAGCGGTAAAGGTGTTCGATGTCCAATCCGTCACCGGGTCCTTTTCGAAGAACAGGAAGCGATGGTCCCAGCCGATTTCCTGTCCCGTATAAATCAGGGGCAGGCCCTTGGGCAGGGTGAAGCAAAGGACGGCCATGACGCGGTTCGCCAGGCCCATCCGCTCGAATTCCGTTCCGGCCCAGCTGTTCTCGTCGTGGTTGGTCGTAAACATCATCCGGAAGGCCGTCGCAGGCGTATTCGTCTTGTCTTTTTCGATATAGGCACGGATATCCTGCGCCGGTTTCTTGCCCTGGGCCACGTCGTTCAGCAGGTGGTGCAATTCCCAGGAATAGGTGGCGTCGAAGGTCGTCGCCGGGTCGGACAGGGCGGCATCTTCCGCCTCAGCCAGCCAGAAGCACTGCGGATAATCCTTGCGGATGGCGGGAATCTGCCACTCCCAATACGTCGTCGGCACCATGCCGGCCATGTCGCAGCGGAAGCCGTCCACGCCCTTTTTCAGCCAGAAACGCAAGCCCTTGTCCATTTCCTTGGGTACGGCCGGGTTGGCATAATTCAGGGTGCGGGTATCGTTCCAGTCGGCGTCGAAAGTGGGCCGGCCAAGCGAATCAAGTTTATAATAATCAGGATGTTCCGTTATCCAGCGATGATCCGGAGCGGTGTGGTTCGGCACCCAGTCCAGGATCAGCTTCATGCCCTGCGCATGGGTAGCGGCGAGCAGGCTCTCGAAGTCGGCCATCGTGCCGAACTGCGGATTGACGTCCTGATAGTCCTTGACGGCGTAGTAGGAGCCCAGGCTCCCCTTCCGCTCGGCTTCGCCGATGGGATAGACCGGCATCAGCCACAGGATATCGACGCCCAGCTCCTTGAGCCGCGGCAAAGCGGCTTCTACAGCCTGGAAACCGCCTTCTTCGGAGAATTGGCGGACATTGACTTCATACAGAACGGCGTCATAGGTCCACGCCGCATGCGGGGCTTTTTCTGTCGTACAGGCAAGGGCCAGCAAGGCCGTTGCCAGCAGGGTTATCAGTTTTCGGGTCATATACTACGTCTTTTTCTTTCGAAAATCGGCCTAAATTTACAAAAAAATTCTCATGGTTGAATCATTTTATATCACTAATTTTTAGGAGTATGGCTTCTATGCGCGTAGAACGCGGTTCGGGCCCACGCGAAGGGGCCGACCCGAAGTCGGGAGCGTTCTTTTGCCGCTCAGGCCGAGGCGGCTACGAACGAATGGGGCCGGCCCATCAGTTTTGGACCAGCCCCATGAAACTTGTCTGACGCGAGAAGCTACAGCCGGGTCACCAGCTCGTCGAGCGACTTGCGGATGCTGTGGCGCGGGGAAGGTTCGCCGGCGGGATAGCCTACCGGGAACAATGCGACGGGCTCATAGTCGCCCATATTCAGGGTCTCCTTGACCTTGGCCGGATCGAATGACCCTACCCAGGTCGTTCCCAGACCCAGATCGGCGATTTCCAGCATCAGGTGGGTCCCGACGATGGCGGCATCGACTTCGGCGCCGTTCTTGCCGTCATATTTGCGTACCCACGCCTCATCCGGCTGGCAGCCGACGACGAGGACCAGCGTCGCGCCGAAAAGATACTGGGTAGCCTCGCCCAGCTTGGCCAGGGCCTCGGGGCTGCGTACGGCCCAGATGTGGACCGGCTGCTTATCGACGGCCGTCGGGGCCAGTTTCCCGGCCTCCAGAATCTGGTCCAAGGCCTCTTCCGGCACGGCCCGGTCGGTAAAAGCCCGGCAGGAATAACGCTCGCCGGCCAATTTCAGAAAAGAGGAAGACTTCGGAGTAATCCGCTGATGGACGTCGCGGAAGGCGGCCCTGTGGTGGATACGGCTGATATCGCTGAGCCTGTGGAAAAGATTCTTTTTCATCGCAGGAAAGATTATGCGGTTAAACAATTCGTTTTTGCAAGGTAAGCATTTTTCGATTTTTTTGCAAGTTTTTTCTATCTTTGCAGGCTCAAATGCTTTGACATGAAAGGACTGGGAACTATCCTGATGTTGGTATTGTCCAACGTATTCATGACCTTCGCCTGGTATGGCCATCTGAAACTGCAGGAAATGAAGATTTCAGACGGCTGGCCGCTCATCTTGATCATCCTGTTCTCCTGGGGGATCGCCTTTTTCGAATATTGCCTTACCGTCCCGGCCAACCGGATCGGATTCATCGGGAACGGCGGGCCTTTCAACCTGCTGCAATTAAAAGTGATTCAGGAGGTTATCTCGCTGACCGTATTCACGGTCATCGTCATGTTCGTCTTCCGGGGGCAGGCCTTGCAATGGAACCATTTCGCGGCCTTCATCTGCCTGATCCTGGCTGTTTTCTTCGTTTTCTTAAAATAGCGCCTGGGGCTT